>NZ_JAVVLT010000098.1:0-37431 GCF_036224885.1 Marinobacter sp. OP 3.4 | reverse complement strand
GAGCACAACCTTGCCAAGGTTGGGGTCGCGAGTTCGAATCTCGTTTCCCGCTCCAATTTCTCTCCGGTACCGCCGGTTGGAAGTCACAATCCAAGTCTCTCAATGCCCACCTGAGAGCAAAAGCCTTTTAAACGGCTTTCCCGGCGCGGTGGCAGAGTGGTTATGCAGCGGACTGCAACTCCGTGTACGCCGGTTCGATTCCGACCCGCGCCTCCATTATTTTCCTTTCAAATCCAGCGCTTTGAGGGATTCCGTGTTCACCGGCGTTTTTCTCTCCACAGCTCCCTATCCGGGATAGCCAGTAATCCTGCGGATATCCCGGTATAGCGGTGCCAGTTGCCGGTACATGCGGAGATAGACATCACGGTATAGCTGTTCATAGAGTCCACGGGCCTGTGAATCCGGCTTGAACACCTCCGCTGGACCGGTCATCTGGCTGGCAGCGGCTTCCACCGATGGATACAGTCCCAGCCCGGCAGCCGCCACCATGGCTGCACCCAGCCCTGAAGCCTCTCGGGTGATTGGGCGTTCGGCGGGCATGCCGAAGATATTCGCCGTCAACTGCATGGCCGCGTTGCTGCGAGAACCACCACCGGCGACCCTCAGGGTCGTTATCCGTGTACCGCTACGTCGCTCGATGCGTTCCTTTCCCTCCCGCAGGGCGTAGGCCAGCCCTTCCAGGATGGCCCGATAGATATGGGCGCGGGTGTGCACATCACCGAAGCCAATCATGGCGCCCTTGGCCTCGGGGCCCGGATGACGGACGCCCGGGGACCAGTAGGGCTGCAGCATCAGGCCCATGGAGCCCGGCGGCACACTGTTCACCAGTTCATCGAACAGGGCTTCCGGCTCGATGCCACTCTGCTCCGCAATGCGTTGCTCCCGCAGGCCGAATTCCCGCTTGAACCAGCTCACCATCCAGTAGCCCCGGTAGATCATGACCTCGGTGGAGTAGTGTCCGGGAATGGCCGAGGGGTAGGGTGGCATCAGACGCACCGGCTCCACATAGCGTGGATTGCTGACGTTGATGGTGGCGGTGGTGCCGTAGCTCAGGCAGGCGGTATCCGGCGTCACGCCACCGCTGCCCAGCACCTCGCAGGCCTTGTCCGATGCGGCGGCGATCACCGGCAGCCCCGGCGCCAGCCCGAGGTGACTGGCGGCCTCCGAGGTTAGTTGACCCAGGGACTCCCCCGGGCGGACCAGGTCCGGTAGCTGCTCTTTTCGCACCGGCATCAACTGCCACTTGAAGTTCCGTTGTCCGGCCCACTGATGGCGGCGGAAGTCGAAGGGGAGATAGCCGACCTGGGCTGCCGTTGAGTCCCGGAACCGGCCAGTAAGGCGATAGCTCAGGTAGCCGGACAACAGCAGGTAGTGCCGCGTCTGCTGCCAGGTATCCGGCTCATGCTGGCTCAACCAGTTGGCCTGGGCGTTGCGGCGGAACTGGTCAATGGTGTCTTCAAGCCCCGTGGCCCGGAACAGCCAGCCCCAGGGGCCGGGCAGCGGGCCGTCGATGGTGGCGTGGCGCTGGTCGAGCCAGAGGATGGCGGGACGCAGTGGCTGACCCTGATCATCCAGTGTCACCACGGTCCCGCGCTGGGTGGTGACGGTAACGCCAACCACCTGGTCGGGTGTGGCCCCGGTGTTTTCCCAGAGCGCCTGGCAGGCCTGTCCGAGGTTGTCCCAGAAGTACGCCGGCTGCTGTTCCGCCCAGCCGGGGCGGTCGGAAAAGTAGGGCTCGATGGGCTGGTAGCCCCGCCCCACCAGCGCTCCGGTGGCATCGAACAGGAGCGCCCTGACGCTCTGGGTCCCCTGGTCGATGGCCAGGATCAGGGGCTGACTCATACCGCTTCCCCCTCGTCTGGCAGGTAATACGCCGTTCGCCACAGGTGCAGGTAGCGCTCGATTTCCGCCTGCCAGTCATCATCGGACCAGCCCAGGTCGGCGGATAGTCGCTGGCGAAGGGCCGGCAGCAGGGCCCGGGCGCCGTCCGGCAGGATTAGGCCCAGCCGTGTGCGCCTCAGTAACAGGTCGTCCAGATGCACCACGGACTCCTGCCGTGCGCTCCAGTGCAGTTCCGCCCACAGATAGCCGGTGCCGGGAACCGCTTCCAGGGGGCCCGCCGCCAGCACCTCCCCAAGCGAAGGACCATAGTGGCCCCGTAACCGGCGCCAGGTGAGGTGCGGAATCGACCAGGGCCGCTCCATGGGCGAAGGGGGCCGGAAAATCGGCTCGTCCTCTTCCTGCAGGACCAGTTCCCTGAACCTGGGCGACCCGATCAGCAGTACGTCCCGGGCGATGTTGCGGAAGGTGGTGAGCTTGCCGCCGGCCACGGAAATAAGCCCGCCTTCGTCCCAGATCACATGCTCGCGGCTCTCGGCGGAGGGGGATTGCCGGTTGTTCCGGGTGACCACCGGACGAACGCCGGCCCAGGTGGACAGGATGTCGTCCCGGGTGATGCCGGCTCCGGGAAAGGCCCGCTCGATGGCCCTGAAGAGGTAGGTGATCTCTGCCTGGGTGGTGCGGGGCTCCAGCGCCAGGTCGTCATCGTGGTCCAGGTCCGTGGTGCCGATTACGGTTTGGCCAAGCCATGGGAAAATGAACACGGGGCGTCTGTCGTCCGGGTGCGGCAGGGTCAGTGAGACCGGAACCGGCAGCCGCTCGAAGGGGACCAGCAGGTGACTGCCCCGCAGCGGGCGGATATGCTCCCTGCCGTGGTCCTCACGCCAGAGACCTTCCGCCCAGGCCCCGGTGGCGTTGACCACCAGGGAGGCGGACAGGGTGCTTTCACCGGCGTTATTGGCAACGGTGACGGTCCAGGGGGCTTCGTCGGGTTTCTCCACGCGGGTGGCCCGGGTGTAGTTGCGGGTGATGGCGCCCAGGGCCCGGGCCTCCTCCAGCACCCGCAGGACCAGTCTCGCATCGTCGGTGACGGCGTCGCTGAACGCGGAGGCCGCCTTCAGGCCGTCAGTCGCCAGGCCCGGCAGCCACTGGTGTATTTCGATGGGGTCGATTCGCTGACGCTGGCGCTCACCGGCCAGCAGGTCATACAGCCACAGCACGTTCCGGAACAGCCGGGGACCCGGGAAGCCCTTGCGGTAGTGGGGCATCACATAGCGCATCGGGTCCACCAGCCCCGGTACCTGGGCCAGCAGCCGCTGACGTTCCCGCACGGCATTACGGGTTAGCCCCAGGTGGCCTCCGGCGAGATAGCGCAATCCGCCGTGGACCATCTTGGAGGATCGGCTGGAGGTGCCCCAGGCGTAGTCCCGCTGTTCCACCAGCAGTGTATCGAGTCCGGCGGCGGCCGCCTCCCGGGCCACGCCGACGCCGGTAATGCCGCCACCAATCACGATAACGTCATAGTGGGGGGCGAGATCGGCCAGGCTCATGACCCGGACCGCTCGTCGGTATCGATGTCCTCACGGAGGAGGGTGCCGGGATTCAGGTGACCTTCCGGGTCGAAGGTATGGATCAGGCCCCGCAGCGCCGCGATGCCCAGCTCGCCTTTCTCCACCGGCAGCCAGGGGGCATGGTCCTTGCCGACCCCATGCTGGTGGGAGATGGTGCCCCGGTTGTTGACGATCAGTGCGGAGGTGGTGTCCTTCAGGTGTCGCCAGCGGGCCCGGGTGTTGCCGTAGTTGTCAGCCACCGGAAAGACATAGGTGGTATAGATGCTGCTGCCCTGGGGATAGACGTGGGAAAGGTGGCTGAAGACATGGACCGGTTGGTTCTCTTCCACCAGGCCCTGCCGCAGGTTGTCTTCCACCAGGGTCATCAGGGTATCCACGTTGTCCCAGTCAGTGGCGGTTTCCAGGGTATCCACGGCATAGCCCTGTTGCCACAGGTTCTCCCGGAGGTAGGGCATGGCAAAGCGTTTCTCGGCCCATTTCCGCCCCATGCCGGTGCCCATGTAGATACCACGGAAGGATTTGCAGAAACGCCTTACCTCTTCCAGGGCAAACCGGCATTGCCGGCGACTGCCGGTGATTCCGAAGGTCATCATGCACTTGTCGGATCCGGCGCCGCGGAGCTTCAGATAACGTGCCAGCAGGCCAATCTGGAAGGGGTGGCCGGCGAGGGCGAGCTGGGTCTCCGTTTCCGCTTCATTGCTCAGGCGCAGCATGGACAGGGGCAGCCTTGCCTGGACCATGCGCCGGGCCGCTTCCCGGGCCAGGCGCCAGTTCGGAAAGAACATAACGTGGAAGGATTCACGCTCCGGCAGCGGGGTTACCCGGACCCTGGTCTCGGTGATGATGCCTAGGCGTCCCTCGGAGCCCAGGACCATCTCGCGGATATCCGGCCCGGCGGAGGAGGCGGGCAGGGTGGGTATTTCCAGGGTACCGCGCAGGGTTTCCACCGTGCCGCCGGCAAAGAGCTGTTCGATACGACCGTAGCGAAGGGATTGCTGGCCGCTGGAGCGGCTGGCGATCCAGCCGCCGAGGGTGGACAGCTCGAAGGACTGGGGGAAATGTCCCAGGGTATAACCATGCGCCCGGAGCTGGGATTCCACCAGTGGGCCCGGGGTGCCGGCGCCGAAGGTGGCGATCTGGCTTTCGGTGTCCAGGTCCAGTAGGCGGTTCATCCGTGCCAGGCTGACGGTCAGCACGGGGGTGTCACCGGCCATCGGGTTGATATGGCCGGCAACGCTGGTACCGCCGCCGTAGGGGATGACGTGGAAGCCCTGATCCACGGCGAATGTCAGCAGTTCCCGGACCTGGGTCGTGTCTCCCGGTCGGGCAACGCCGTCGGGGTAGGTGTGGATATGGCCGCTGCGCAGGGCCAGCCAGTCGGGCAGGCTCTGGCCCCGGGCATGGCGGATGCGGGTTTCCGGGTCTTTGGAGATCAGGGGGTGATCGGGGAGTCGTGAGGGCGGTACTTTTGTGATGACGTCTTCGAGGAGGGCCTCGGGCAGGCGGTTGGCTGTGCCGATGCGGTCCTGGAGGAAGGTTAGGCCGTGTTTGGGGAGTTGTGGCTGGATACTGTCGTCACCCCAGCCGTTCCATCTGCGCATCGGGTTGCTCTCTTGTTCTGAATTAGGATTTTTTATAGTCCGTGCCAGAGGAGCGCTCTGGTATATTTTTTTCGGACACGCCCGGCGAGTACGTCCATGGCCGATTTTTGCTCCTGCAAAATCGGCATTCCCGCCTTCCATGGCGGTCATAGAGCTCGACGGTCCGGGAAAAGCATCCCCAACCAGATCCTTCAAGCAGCAAAGGTGCCTGATTTTTTATCGATCTTCGCAGTAATTTACTGAATATTAAAGTACTTGGTTCCACCATTATAAAGTTCTTGTGGACAGGGGTTGTTGCAAGTTGCTACAAACGTGGTAATCTGAAACAAACCGTCGACCATACCGTGGAGGTACCATGACTACGCCGGTAAGACTTGAAGACACCCTGGTTCGCCAGGCGGCTGCGGAAGCCCAGGTTCAGCGTCGGTCCACGCCCAAGCAGATTGAATTCTGGGCCGAGATCGGGCGGGCCATTGCCGGGGAGGTGAGTGCCGAGGATCTGATTGCCATCAGCCAGGGGATTCGCAAGGTGAAGGTGGAGCCGGTGTTGCCGGAGTCGGTGACCAGTGATGATATCTGGGCCGATGTGGAGGCTGACCGGGCATCCGGTGAGCTGTCCCGCCATATCACCCGCGACCGGATTGTCTATCAGGCGTCCGACCGTCATCCGGGATACCTGGAAGCCATCTATCCGGACGGCCAGAAGATTACCGGACAGTTCCGCAACGGTCGTTTCGAGCCCCTGAACGGCCAGGGCCATGCAGCCTGAACTCTGGCTTCTTGCCGGGGGTAATGGCGCTGGAAAATCAACTTTCTACGAGCGTTTCTTGAAGCGCCGGAACATCCCTCTTATCAACGCGGACAACATAGCAAGGACGCTCTGGCCCACCGAGCCGGAAGCCCATAGCTACGAGGCCGCCCTGGTCGCGGAGAAGGAACGCTTCCGCCTGCTGGAGGAAGGGCAGACCTTCTGTTTCGAAACGGTCTATTCCCATCCCTCGAAACTCGATTTCATCGCCAACGCCAAGGCGGCGGGTTTCCGCATCCATATCTTCTATTTCCACCTGGGAGACACCGGCCTGCACAACGCGCGGGTTGCGTCCCGCGTGAGCGCCGGCGGCCATGCCGTGCCGGAGGACAAGGTCAACAGCCGGGTGCCCCGGACCTTTGCCAATATCCGCGATTCCGTGGGACTGGCCGACGAGCTTCACCTGGTGGACAACTCAAGCACCGTCAAGCCCTATGTCCGGGTGGCCTCCTGGAAGGATGGGGTCTGGGAGGTGTTTGTCCCGAAAGTCCCCAAGTGGGCATCGCAGATTATGGGATGACGTCACAGGAAGCGTTACTGTTTCAGAACGCCGCACGCCACGGTGTTGCCGCTGCCGCCCATACCATCAGGATCATCCGTGTAGTTATCCCGGTTGGCATGCACCACCAGTGCCCGTTCGCTGATATCCCTCAGCGTCAGCCGGGGGGCGTAAACCGGTAAGGTCGCAACGCCATCCGGGTCCACATAGAGGTTCGGCAGATCGCCCAGATGACCCATTCCCCAGGGACCTTCGTGGTTTCCCTTCAGTCCCGGATCCCAATGCGTGCCGGCTTCTCCCGCGGGTTCAACGGACGGAGCTGCACTGTCATTGTCCCGTTCGCGGGTAGGGGCACATTGGTCCCCCTCATGGACGTGGAAGCCATGAAGGCCGGGGCTGAGCTCTTCTAACGCTGGTTCGAACAGCAACCCTTCCGCAAGTTGCGTGACCCTGATTGTTCCGATGCTATCCCCCGTCGTTGAGCTGACACGGGTCATTTCGATGCTTTCCGGCGGCAGGCCTGCGTCCGTCACCCGACTGTCCGTCTCACGATCGGTCGTTCGTTCATGGGCTACAGCTTGCGCCCACGGATAGATCAATGCGCAGAGCGCGATTGCAATCAGACCTCGTTGTAACCTTTGCTTACTCATGGAATTCCTCCGTGTTCCCCTGGGTCTGGGTTAGTCTCCCGAAATCACACCGCAGGCAACACGGGCCCCACCGCCACCTAACGGCCTGGGATCATCGGAGTAGTTGTCTCCCCCCTCATGAATGACCAGGGCATGACCCTGCATATCATCCAGGGTGAGCCTGGGCGCAAGGTTAGCCAGGATGGCTTCACCGTTCCGGGAGGCGACCAGGGCAGGCAGATCGCCCAGGTGGCCATCCGGATCGTAGGGGCCTCGGTGCGCATTGGTATCTTCAGGGTCGACATGCCCTCCGGCGGAAGCGGCTGGTGTCTGTTTGCCATCTTTCATGGCGGGTTCACAGCTTGGGTTCTCGTGGAGGTGGAAGCCGTGCAGGCCCGGACTGAGTCCTTCGAGTGACGGCTTTATCAGGGTACCGTAACGGTGCTCTTCAAGGGTCACCGTTCCAATAGCTTCACTACGACCTTCCGTAGTGGCCTTGTACATATCCACTTCAATGGTTTCATCGGCATGACTCACTGGTGCCGCCATCAATGCGACAGATACGGCGGCACCGGTCAGGTTGATACGAAAAACACTCATAGATCGCTCCTTCGTACAGTAATGCCAATACTCTGCTCAATATAGGTGTCTGGAATTGGTGGCTCTTTCCTGCTGTGCGTACCCTGCAGACGATCACTCTCACCCACGGGGGGGGGAAGCCGACCTGACCATGCTCCATCTTTCCTGGGGCTCCCCTGGTGCTGGTGGAAGGGGTAACCAGGATAGCCTTGGGTTTCGTGATGTCTTTTGAATTCATAACAGTCAGCGGCAGTGGAATTGAATAGGCGATTGATCCTGGTCCCCTGATAGCGGGACTACGAGGCAAGAATGCGAATAACACACCAACTAACCGATCGTTAAAGCTTCGTAAATATATACAATATTAAATGCTAACCTTTTCAGAACAGTGAGTTAAAGACATCTGTTTCCGATGTAGGTTGCCTGGGAATGAGTGCAAACAGATCGAATGCCGGTATCCGTCGGTTTAATGGGAAAAGTTTACCGATGATCGTGTAAGTCTTGCTTTTTAGGTAACAATAAAGCTGTTCGAGATTCGGTTCATACAAGTACTAATTCATGCATAGACAGTATACGCATAACTTATAATTAACGTTGGGAAGCGTAAAAATGAGTCCAGACAGGACCGCGTAACGTTGTTTTTTGGATCTTTATTAAGACGGTATAATAAATAATAAAATCCGAAAATTGGGATATATAATTCATTGTTGATAGGCTTTGCATCGTTTATATACTGTGATTTCTGGCGTCGGGCCCGATGCCTGCGTGCCGTTCCCGAACATGCAATCCGAACGGTGCTCTATGCTGGACCTCCCGACACATCCGCAGGAGACACGACGATGGATAAAGTAAACATTGAGGATCCCCGATACCTTCACGAACGCCCGTCCTATCCCCAGCAGGGCCAGTCCATGCCCGGCACGGAGACTGACATGGTTCCAAAGGCGGACCATGGCGAGCACAGTTACCGGGGCGTTGATCAGTTACGCGGCCTGAAAGCCCTTATCACTGGTGGCGACAGCGGTATCGGGAGGGCTGTCGCTCTTGCCTTCGCCCGTGAAGGGGCTGATGTCTGTTTTACCTATCTCTGTGAGGACGACGACGCGGTAGAAACGAAACGATTGATTCAGGAGGCGGGGCAAAAAGCGCTCGCCCTTAAAATGGATCAGAAAGACCAGAAGAGCTGTCAGGATGCCGTCAGCCGTTGTGTGATGGAATTGGGCGGTCTGGACCTGTTGGTGAATAACGCGGCGTTCCAGAAAACCTATGAGAAGTTAGGGATAATATCCGCAGACGAATTCGCCAGGGCATTTGAAACCAATGTCGAGGGCCTGTTCCACTTTTCCCAGGCTGCACTGGAACATCTGCCTCCAGGTGGCAGCATCATCAATACAACGTCGATTCAGGCATTCAAGCCCAGCGTGCACCTGGCGCCCTATGCCGCCACCAAGGCTGCCATTGCCAATCTCACCCTGTCATTGGCGGAAGAAGCCATTTCCAGAGGGGTCCGGGTCAATGGCGTTGCGCCCGGGCCGGTCTGGACGCCGTTGATACCGTCGACCTTCCCGGCAGACAAGGTGGAGCAGTTCGGCGCAGGAACCCTGTTTGGGCGGCCGGCACAACCGGCTGAAGTGGCGCCCCTGTACGTGTTTCTGGCATCGCCGGCAGCGAGCTTCATAACCGGGGAGGTCTACGGTATTACGGGTGGGGAAAAGCAGCTTTAACGAACCGTCAGGGGAGGGCCATTGGCCGCTCCCCAAGGGTTTTTATTGGGTAGTGTCAGACCTGGGAGGCTGGTCCATCTCCTCCCAGGAGATCATATCGCCCCCATCCCGGTCGTACCGTTTCAGCAAATGTTCGCCGCGCAAGCATGTTGGCAAGGGGACGTTTCAGTTCAGGCTGTAAGAGCTTTCCCCGTCCTGGACGGGTTTTCCCTGGCCAGCGCCTCACAGATCGAGGCACCAAGACTGGCGATGGCCTTCAGGTCCACGCCGGTGGTAAACCCCTCGCCCTTCAGCAGATAGAGCACATCCTCCGTCGCCACATTCCCCGTAGCCCCCTTGGCATAGGGGCAACCGCCCAGGCCGGCCACGGCGGAATCGAAGATCCGGATGCCCCGCTCCAACCCGGCGGTAATGTTGGCGATGGCCTGGCCGTAGGTGTCGTGGCAGTGCAGGGCCAGGCCCTCGGTGCCGGTATCCGGGATCACCGCATCCAGCAGGGCATGGATCTCCCGGGGGCGGGCGACGCCGATGGTGTCGCCCAGGGAAATCTCGTCCACGCCCAGGGCCAGCAGACGCTGGGTTACATGGGCCACCTGGGACGGGGCGATGGGCCCCTCATAGGGGCAGCCCACCACGCAGGACACGTAACCGCGAACCCGCCGGCCCGCCGCCCTGGCGCCTTCCACCACCGACCGGAACCGCTCGATGCTTTCATCGATGGAGCAGTTGATGTTCTTCCGGTTGAAACTCTCGGAGGCCGCGGTGAATACCGCCACCACCTCCGCCGAGGTCTTCAGGGCCGCTTCCAGCCCCTTCAGGTTGGGCACCAGCACCTCGGCGGTGACATGATCCGGCTTGCGGATCAGTGACATCACCTCGTCCGTCCCCGCCATCTGCGGCACCCACTTGGGGGACACGAAGCTGCCGGCCTCGATCCGGTGGTGGCCGGCGGCCACCAAGGCGTTGAACCACTCGGCCCGCTGGCCCGGAGAGACCGGCGTCTTCTCATTCTGCAGGCCATCCCGCAGGCCCACTTCCACCAGGGTTACCCGATCATCGCCCATGGTTCACTCCTCTGCCTTTGCCAGGGTCACCAGCACCTGTGCGGCTTCCACACTACTACCAGTTTGACAGTGAATGGCCTCCACGGTGCCATCAAAACCCGCCTTCAGGGTGTGTTCCATCTTCATGGCTTCCATGGTGAGCAGGGGCTGTCCGGCCTTCACCGCATCCCCGGGTTCGCACAATACCGCCGTCACCCTGCCATGCATGGGGGCCGTCAGCTCGGTTTCGGCGGCTGCCGTACCTTCGACCACCTCCGGATGGTTGACCCGGGCATGCCAGGTGGCGGCGTCGGCGAACACCGCCAGTCCGTCGCCCCGGGAAGCGGTATCCAGCCTGACGCGGCGGCCGGACAGGCGGACATCCAGGGTGCCATCGTCCAGCCGCGACCAACGGACCTGGGCTTCCTCACCGTTGAAGGTCACCCACACACAACCACGGGAACCCTGCCCGTTGTCGATCCGGTAGTGGCCGTGAAGGCGATCGCCCTCCAGGTCCAGTTCGAACGGCTGACCGCTGGTGCCGGACAGCCGGAAGCCTTTCAGGTTGTGCCAGATATCCCGGTCGTCGGTCTCCGTCAGCGCCCCGACGCTGTCCAGCCACGCCATCAGGCTGAGGTGGCTCCGGGCCCATGGAGAGAACAGGGGGCTGGCCAGTGCCTCCTGGTGGACTTGCACGAAGCGGGTGGTGAGTTCTCCCCGGGCGAAGGCGTCATGCCGCAGCACGCGACTGACGTATTCCGTATTCAGCACCACGCCGTCCACATGGTATCGGTTGAGGGCCTGGATCAGGTTGAGGCGGGCTTCCTCCCGGGTGTCCCCCCGGGCGATGACCTTGGCCAGCATGGGGTCGTACCAGGGAGTAATGGCCTGCCCTTCAGCAACGCCGGAATCAACCCTCACACAGTCCGTCTCCACGGGTTCCCTGAGGGTATGGAGTACCCCGGTCTGGGGCAGGAAATCGTTGTCCGGATCTTCCGCGTAGATGCGGGCTTCCATGGCGTGGCCGGTGCAGGTGAGATCTTTCTGGGCCCAGGGAAGGGGGTTGCCGTTGGCGATGCGGATCTGCCATTCCACCAGGTCCAGCCCCGTCACCATCTCGGTGACCGGGTGCTCCACCTGCAGGCGGGTGTTCATTTCCATGAAGAAGAACTCGTGGCTTTCCGGCTCATAGAGGAATTCCACCGTGCCGGCGCCGATGTAGCCGATGGCCTCGCCACAGCGCACGGCGGCTTCGCCCATGGCCTGGCGGACGTCTTCGGGGAGTCCCGGTGCGGGGGCCTCCTCGATAATCTTCTGGTGCCGTCGCTGTACCGAGCAGTCCCGGTCGAACAGGTAGAGGCCCTTGCCATGCTGGTCGAACAGTACCTGGACCTCCACATGGCGCGGGGTTTCCAGGTAGCGCTCCAGCAGTAGCCGGGGGTCACCAAAGGAAGCCTGGGCCTCCCGCTGGGCGGTTTCCACCTGGGAGCGCAATTCGCTGGCATCCCTGACGATGCGCATACCCTTGCCGCCACCGCCGGCGCTGGCCTTGATCAGCAGCGGAAAGCCGATGCGTTTGGCTTCCTCCTCGAATACGGCGAGGCTTTGATCGTCTCCATGATAGCCTGGCACCAGGGGCACGTTGGCGTCCGCCATCAGGGCCTTGGCCGCACTCTTGGAGCCCATGGCGGCAATGGCTTCGGCGGGCGGTCCGATAAACCGGAGGTTGGCGCGTTCACAGGCGGCGGCCAGGTCGGTGTTCTCCGACAGGAAGCCGTAGCCCGGGTGGATGGCATCCGCTCCGCTGGTGCGGGCGGCGGTGATGATGCGGTCAATGTCCAGGTAACTCCGGGTGGCTTCCGCCGGCCCGATGGGGAGGGCGATGTCCGCGTCGTTGGCAAAGGGCGCCCCCGCGTCCGCGTCGGAATAGACCGCTACGGTGGACAGGCCCATGGCTTCCGCGGTCCGGAAGATGCGTCGGGCGATCTCTCCCCGGTTGGCCACCAGCAGTGTCGTGATGGGGTGTGTCATGAGGTTACCGCCCAGTCCGGAGTACGTTTGTCGAAGAAAGCCGCCAGGCCTTCCTGCCCCTCATCGCCGGTGCGCAGCCGGGCGATCAGTTCAGCGGTGTACTGAATCGTGTCGTCGGAGACAGGACCGCCGGACACCTGTGTCACCAGTTCCTTGCCGGCGGCCATGGCCACGGGCCCGTTGCGGAGCAGGGCGGTGATCAGGTCTTCCGCCCGTGCCTCCAGTTGGTCATCGGGTACCCGTTCATGGATCAGGCCCAGGGCCAGGGCCCGGTCGGACTCGATCACCTCCGCCGTCTGGAAATACCGCCGGGCATGACGCTGGCCCAGGGTACGCACCACGTAGGGGCCGATGGCGGCGGGGGTGATGCCGAGGCGGGCCTCGCTGAGGCAAAAGCGGCTGGACTCGGTGCCGATGGCGATATCCGAGGCGCAGATCAGCCCCAGGGCACCGCCATAGGCCGCCCCCTGGACCAGGCACAGGGTGGGGCGGTCCAGGCGGTCCAGAGTCTGCATCAGGCCTGCCAGGCGCCGGGCGTCGTCGATGTTCTCCTGCTGGCTCAGTTCGGCGGTCCGTTTCATATAGTTGAGATCGGCACCGGCGGAGAAATGCTTGCCTTCCCCGGCCAGTACCACCACCCGGCAGTCGGGATTGTCGCCGGCGGCACGGATGGCGTCGGTCAGTTCGGTGATAATGCGATCATCAAAGGCATTGCGCTTGGCCGGACGGTTCAGGGTGATACGGGTAACGCCCCGTTGATCGGTATGGCTGGTAACAGCGGATTCGGTCATGGGATCTCCTTACATCCGGAACACGCCGAAGCGGGTGTCTTCGGCGGGAGCGTTGAGGGAGGCGGTCAGGGCAAGGCCCAGCACCTGGCGGGTATCGGCGGGATCGATCACGCCGTCGTCCCACAGGCGGGCAGAGGCATAGTAAGGGCTGGATTGCGCCTCGAACTGGTCGATGACCGGTTGCTTGAAGGCCTGCTCCTCCTCATCGCTCCAGCTCTGGCCCTTGCGTTCGAGGCCGGCCCGTTTGACGTCGGCCAGCACGCCGGCGGCCTGCTCACCGCCCATCACGGCGATGCGGGCGTTGGGCCACATCCACAGGAACCTCGGGTTGTAGGCACGGCCACACATGCCGTAGTTACCGGCGCCGAAGCTGCCGCCAATGATAACCGTGAACTTCGGCACCCGGGCACAGGCCACGGCGGTGACCATCTTGGCGCCGTTCTTGGCAATGCCGCCATGCTCGGCCTGCTTGCCCACCATGAAGCCGGTGATGTTCTGCAGGAAAATCAGCGGGATGCCACGCTGACTGCATAATTCGATGAAATGCGCGCCCTTGAGGGCCGATTCGGAGAACAGGATGCCGTTGTTGGCAACAATGCCCACCGGATGGCCATACAGGTGGGCAAAACCGCAAACCAGGGTGGCGCCGTAGCCGGCCTTGAACTCGTCGAACTCGGAACCGTCCACCAGCCGGGCGATGACGTCATGGACGTCGTAGGGGGTGCGCAGGTCCGCCGGCACCACGCCGTGGAGTTCCTCTGTGGGATAGAGAGGATCCCGCACCGGCTGCGTGGTCAGGTGGTGTTTCGGCTCATGGTTCAGGTTGGCGATACAGCGCCGGGCCCGTTCCAGGGCTTCCTCTTCGGTATGGGTAAGGTGGTCGGCAACGCCGGAGATATTGCAGTGCACGTCGGCGCCGCCCAGCTCCTCGGCGGAAACGGATTCACCGGTGGCAGCCTTCACCAGGGGTGGGCCCGCCAGGAAGATGGAGCTTTGCCCCTTCACCATGATGCTTTCGTCCGCCATGGCCGGCACATAGGCGCCGCCGGCGGTGCACAGTCCCAGGACCACGGCAATCTGCGGAATACCCTTGGCGGACATGTTGGCCTGGCGATAGAAGATATGGCCGAAATGCTCGGCGTCCGGGAACACTTCATCCTGCTGGGGCAGGTTGGCGCCGCCGGAGTCCACCAGGTAGATACAGGGCAGGTGGTTTTCCTCGGCTATGGTGAGGGCGCGGATGTGTTTCTTCACCGTGAGGGGGTAGTAGGTGCCGCCCTTGACGGTGGAGTCGTTGGCCACGATCAGGCATTCCACGCCCTCGACCCTGCCGATACCGGCGATGATGCCGGCGGCGGGCACATCGTCGTCGTAGACGTTGTCAGCAGCCAGGGGAGCGATCTCCAGGAAGGGCGATCCCGGGTCCAGCAGGCGGTTGATGCGGTCCCGGGGCAGCAGCTTGTTCCGGCTCAGGTGCCGTTCCTGGATGGCCTTGCCGCCACCTTCGGCCACGCGCTCAAGGCGGGTGTGCAGGTCGGCGACCAGGGCGTCCATGGCCTCCCGCCTCTGGCGGAATTCCTCGGACTGTGTGTTGATGGTGCTGTGGAGTATTGCCATGGCGACCTCAGTTGGATTCCCGGAACAGTTCCCGACCGATGAGCATGCGGCGGACTTCCTGGGTGCCGGCGCCGATCTCGTAGAGCTTGGCGTCCCGCAGTAGTCGGCCGGTGGGGTAGTCGTTGATGTAGCCGTTGCCGCCGAGGATCTGGATGGCTTCCAGGGCCATTTTGGTGGCCCGCTCGGAGGTATACAGGATGGCGCCGGCGGCGTCCTTGCGGGTGGTCTCGCCCCGGTCACAGGCCTGGGCCACTGCGTAGAGATAAGCACGGCTGGCGGCCAGTTCGGTGTACATGTCGGCCAGTTTGCCCTGGATCAGTTGGAATTCGCCGATGGGCTGGTCGAACTGTTTGCGTTCGTGCACGTAGGGCACCACCACGTCGAGGCAGGCCTGCATGATGCCGGTGGGGCCGCCGGAGAGCACCACCCGCTCGTAGTCCAGGCCGGACATGAGCACTTTCACGCCTTCGCCTTCCTGGCCGAGGATGTTCTCCTCGGGCACTTCGACGTCCTCGAAGATCAGTTCGCAGGTGTTGGAACCGCGCATGCCCAGTTTGTCCAGCTTCGGGCCCCGGCTGAAGCCTTTCCAGTCCCGTTCGACGATAAAGGCGGTGATGCCCCGGGGGCCGCCCTGGGGGTCGGTTCTGGCGTAGATGACGTAGGTGTGGGCATCGGGGCCGTTGGTGATCCACATCTTGCTGCCGTTGAGGATGTAGCGGTCGCCCTTTTTGTCGGCCCGCAGTTTCATGCTGACGACGTCGGAGCCGGCGTTGGGTTCGCTCATGGCCAGGGCGCCGATATGTTCACCGCTGACCAGCTTTGGCAGATAGGTCTGTTTCTGGGACTCGGTGCCGTTGCGGTGGATCTGGTTGACGCAGAGGTTGGAGTGGGCACCATAGCTGAGGCCGATGCTGGCGCTGGCACGGCTGATTTCTTCCATGGCGATGACGTGGGCGAGGTAGCCCATGTCGCTGCCGCCATATTCCTCGCTGACGGTCATGCCGAGCAGGCCCATGTCGCCCATTTTAGGCCAGAGGTCGTTGGGGAACTGGTTGTCGCGGTCGGTTTTGTCGGCGATGGGGTTGATCTGGTCCCGGGCGAAGCGTTGGACCTGGTCCCTCAGGGTGTCGAGGGTTTCGCCGTGGTTGAAGTTGAGGGTGGTGTAGTGGCTCATTGTTGTTGTGCCTCTTCTGATACTGGGGTTAGATTTTCTAGTTCTGGGGCAGGGATTACAGCTCGGTATCATTTTCCGGGACACGCTCTGTTGGCGAACTCCGTGCCAGGCGAACGGGTCGGTATCATTTTTCCGGACACGCCACGCAAGTACGTCCATGTAGGGCTCGACGAGCGCCGTCCCTGGCGCTCGACGGTCCTGGAAAACGGTCTCCCTCCATGCGCTTCTCACATTAGTGCTATTCGCTCCCTAAAGAACAACTCAACTACTAGTGCTACTAGGGAACAACTGACTACTGACAGTTTAACCGCACACCGGACACCCAGGATCCCGAGCCAGCTTCATCTCCCGCCACTCCATCTGCCAGGCATCCAGAATCAGCAACCGACCCACAAGGGGCCGCCCCTTACCCGATAACACCTTGATGGCCTCCATGGCCTGGGTGGCGCCGATCATGCCCACCAACGGGCCGATCACCCCCGCCTCCGAACAGGTCAGATCCTCATTGCCCTGCTCCGGGTAAAGGCAGTGATAGCAGGGACTAACCTCATCCCGGGAATCGTAAACCGACACCTGACCCTCGCCCCGGATGGCGGCACCGGACACCAACGGCACCCTGGCAGCAACGCAGGCCCGATTCAGGGCAAAACGGGTATTGAAGTTGTCGGTGCAGTCCAGCACCAGGTCCACATCAGACACGATTGCAGCCAGGGCATCACCCTCCAGCCGCCCGGCGTGGGCCGTTACCGAAATCTCCGGATTGATGGCCCGGACCCGGTCCGCCAGGGCCTCGGCCTTGGGCCGGTCGATGGCGGACTGGTCGAATGCCACCTGGCGCTGCAGGTTGGCCAGTTCCACCCGGTCATCATCCGCCAGTACCAGGTTGCCCACGCCGGCAGCGCCCAGGTAGAGGGCTGCCGGACAGCCCAGGCCGCCGCAACCCACCACCAGGACCCTTGCCTGTTTCAGCGCAAGCTGGCCCTCCACGTCAAAGCGGGGGAGGAGCAGTTGTCGGCTGTAGCGGAGGAGTTCGTCATCGTTCAGCATTACCCTTGTCCTGTATCAATGCGATTCTGCCCGTTGGTAACTGCCTCGGCTGGTGATAAGGACTCACGTTGGCAGTTTACCGCCTTCCCCCTCACCCTGGCCCCGCTCCGCTCCGCGCCCCGGCCCTTGCCCAGAGGCCAAGGGCGTTCAGGGGGGGCGAAGCGATGCTTCGCTTTAACCCCCCTTCACCCCACAAGGGGAGAGGGAATGTTCGGCGCTAGTCTGGCTTGCTTATAGACAGAGACCGGTTACCTTACCGGCGTCCAAGCGTGAGCCGGTCATTCCCACCATAGTCCTGTCGCGTTTCAATCTCGAGGTAACCCGCCTGGCGGAACAGCGCCCTGACCGCCTCGCCCTGATTGTAGCCGTGCTCCAACACCAGCCAGCCGCCCGGGGTAAGCCAGCGCTGACTTTCAGTGACCAGGTGTCGGATCGCATCCAGGCCGTCGGGGCCGGACGTAAGGGCGGAAGCCGGCTCGAACCGGACATCCCCCTCGCCCAGATGGTGATCGCCTTCCTCTATATAAGGCGGGTTGGAGATGATCAGGTTGAAATGCTGATGTTCCAGACCCTCGAACCAATAGCTCTGGACGACCGACACCGGCAGCCCACAGTGCTCGGCGTTGCGCCTGGCCAGGGCCACGGCCTCGGGTACACAGTCGGTTGCCATAACCTGCCAGTCCGGTTTCTCACTCTGCAGGGCCAGGGCAATGGCACCGGTGCCGGTACCCAGGTCCATCACCCTAGCCTTCTCCGGCAGGGGCAGGGGCAGGGACAGGACCGCTTCTACCAGGCATTCGGTATCCGGTCGTGGGATCAGCGTATCAGGGGTGACTTCCAGGGAGAGTGTCCAGAAATCCTGGTGGCCGAGGATATGGGCCACCGGCTCGCCGGAAGCTCGCCGTTCCACCCGCTGCCAGAAGCCCGCCTGTTGGTCGGGGGTCAGTTCCGCTTCAGGAAAGGCCCGGAAGCGGCTGCGGTTCCAGCCGGTGACCTCCGCCAGCAGCAACTCCGCGTCCAGCCGGGGTGATTCGCCGCCAATACGGTCGACCGCCTTGGCCAGCGCCTGCCCGCAGGTCAGTGGCTGCTCACTCATCCGACAGGCTGGCCAGCAGGTCGGCCTGGTGTTCCTGTTGCAGGGGGCCCAGCACCGGGGCCAGGTCGCCGGTAATCACTTCATCCAGCTTGTACAGGGTCAGGTTGATGCGGTGATCGGTCACCCTTCCCTGGGGAAAGTTGTAGGTGCGGATGCGCTCGGAGCGGTCGCCACTGCCCACCAGGCTCTTGCGGGTGGCGGCCTGGGTCTGGGCCTGTTTTTCCGCCTCGATGTTCTTCAGGCGGGACTGCAGGAAGCTCATGGCCTTGGCCCGGTTCTTGTGCTGCGAGCGCTCTTCCTGGCACTCCACCACAATACCGGTGGGAATATGGGTGATGCGGATCGCCGAATCCGTCTTGTTGACGTGCTGGCCACCGGCGCCGGACGCCCGGAAGGTGTCCACCCGCAGATCGTTCTTGTTGATCTCGATGGCCTCGGCTTCGTCCGCTTCCGGCATCACCGCCACGGTGCAGGCGGAGGTATGGATGCGGCCCTGGGACTCGGTTTCCGGCACCCGCTGCACCCGGTGGGCGCCGGACTCGAACTTCAGCGCGCCGTAGACGCCATCGCCGGTCACCCGGCTGATGATCTCCTTGTAGCCGCCGTGCTCACCCTCACTGGCACTGATCACTTCCACCTGCCATTTCCGGGTCTCGGCGTAGCGGCTGTACATGCGGAACAGGTCGCCGGCGAACAGGGCCGCCTCGTCTCCGCCGGTGCCGGCGCGGATTTCCAGGAACACGTTCTTGCCGTCGTCCGGGTCCTTGGGCAGCATCAGGCGCTGCAGTTCCTCATCCAGCTCGTCGCGCCTGGCGCGGGCGGTGTCGATTTCCTCTTCCGCCATTTCCCGCATGTCCGCATCACCTTCGCGGGCAAGCTCCTCGGCGGTGGCCAGGTCGTCCAGGGTCCGGCGCCAGGCCTGGAAACACTGGACGACGGGCTCGATTTCAGCGAATTCCTTGGACAGTTCCCGGAACTGCTTCTGGTCGGAAATCACGCCCTGATCGCTCAGCAACGCGCTGACCTCCTCGAAGCGGTCAACCAGCTGTTCGAGGCGGGCCTGAATGGATGCTTTCATAGTTTTTCCAGTGTGATGGGGGCGTCCCGTGGATCCAGGGCTTCCAGTTGGTGCAGCTCACGCAGCCACTCGGCCACCTCGGGGCGCCCTTCGGCGGATGCCTTGCGCACCTGAACCGAGGGTTCATGCAGTAACTTGTTGGTGAGGCCCCGGGCGAGGCCACGGAGGACGGTTTCCGGGTCGTTGCCGTTGTTCAGGGCCTTGACGGCCTTGGCCACTTCCTGGTCCCGCAGGTCTTCGGCCCGCTGGCGGTATTGCTTGAGGGTGGAGACCGCATCCAGCGCCCGGATCTGGCTGAGGAAGTCCTGAGTGCCGGCGATGATCAGGTTCTCGGCCTCCTTCGCGGCACCTTCCCGGGAACGCAGGTTCTCCTCGATCACCTGGCGCAGGTCGTCCACCGTATACAGGTAGACGTCATCCAGTTTGGCCACTTCCGGCTCGATATCCCGGGGCACGGCGATATCAACCATGAAGAAGGGGCGGTGCTTGCGCTTCTTCAGGGTCCGCTCCACGGCCCCCTTGCCGAGGATGGGCAGAGGGCTGGCGGTGGAGGAGATGATAATGTCCACATCCTTCAGGTGGTCCGGGATTTCCGACAGCACGATGCCATGGCCACCGTGGGCCTCCGCCAGGGCCTGAGCCCGCTCCACGGTACGGTTAGCCACGATGAAATCCTTCACGCCGGCATCCGCCAGATGCCGTGCCACCAGTTCGATGGTCTTGCCGGCGCCAATCAGCAGCGCCCGGTTGCGGGACAGGTCGGAGAAGATATGGTGAGCCATGCTGACGGCGGCGTAGGCCACGGACACCGGGTTCTCGCCAATGGCGGTCTCCGTGCGCACCCGCTTGGCCACCGAGAAGGTATGTTCAAACAGCCGGGACAGGAACGAACCGCTGGCGCCATGCTCCCGGGCCAGGGCATAGGCATCCTTCAACTGGCCGAGGATCTGGGGTTCACCCAGTACCATGGAATCCAGTCCCGCCGCCACGCGCATGACATGACGCACGGCATCACTGTCGCGATGGATGTAGATGGAGTTCTCCAGGTCCGCCGGCGCCACCTGGTGGAAACCGGCCAGCCAGCGCAATACCGCCGGGCCACAGTCGTCGTCACCGGCCAGGTACAGCTCGGTGCGATTGCAGGTGGACAGGATGGCCGCCTCGCTGGCACCGGTGGCCAGTTGCAGTTCACGGAACGCTTCCGGCATGCGCTCGGGCGTAAAGGCGACCCGCTCGCGGATCTCCAGCGGCGCCGTGCGATGATTAATGCCCAGTGTGATCAATGCCATAGTGAACGCGGAAACTCCGTAGCCGGAACAAGCGTGCCGTTAACAACACACTAGCGCCAGTGCAGACTCATGAATACCGGTATTTTACCGGTGCAACCGGGCTACTGCCACCCAGTGCTGACGGTATATCCCCTTATCCCGTCACCCGGGGTGCAACTCCCGTGACTTGGGCACAACAACGGCTTATGCCATCATAGACCGGGAGAGCCCCCTGGGAGTCTGCGCGATTTCTGCCGCGTAGACTCCCAGGTTCTCCAACCAGCGGCACAGGTAGCGTGTCCATGCCCAAGACGTCAGGAAGCCCCATGCCAAGAAAAGCCCTGTATCTCGCCATCAGCCTTCTCGCCTTTACCGGTTGTGCCAGCATGGACCGGGAAACGCCGGACCCGGCAGAGCCCGCCGAACCGCAGGAAACCGTCACCGAACCGGAACCGGTTGCGGAGGAACCCGTCGCCGAAGGCTCCTTCCGGCCGGAGGAACTCTACCTGCTGTTAACCGGCGAGATTGCCGCCCAGCGGGGCCAGTATGACGTCACCCTGGCCAACTATGTGGAAGCGGCACGCCAGACCAGGGACACCGGCGTTATCCGCCGGGCGTTGCTGATTGCCGAGTCCCTGAACAGCCAGGAGGCCACACGCGCCCTGACCAACACCTGGGTCGAAGTCGCCCCCTACAGCCAGGATGCCCGCCGCGCCGCGGCCATCCAGTCCCTGCGGGATGGCGATATGGAAGCCACCCTCACCGAACTGGAGCAGATCCTCAACCTGGGCGGCGATGCCAACTTCGACAGTCTGGCCGCCATGGCGCCACGGCTTCCGGCGGACCAGCAGCAGGAACTGCTGCGACTGTTCGATGAATTGCAGGAGCGCCACCCGGACAACGAGGAAATCCGCTACAGCAATGCCCTGCTCCAGAACCTGACCGGCTCCCCCGAAGCCGCCCTGGATACCCTGGCGCCGCTGCTGGAACAGGACCCGGAGTTCCAGCCCGCCCTGGTATTGCAGGGGGAAGTGCTCTACGACCTGGGCCGCACCAGTGAGGCCCTGCAGCACCTGCAAACCAGTTCCCGGCGGTACCCGGACAACCGTCAGCTTGGCACCCTGTACGCCCGCATACTGGTGAACGAAGACGAGCTGCGCGCCGCCCAGGATGAGTTTGCCCGCCTGGCGGAACGCTTCCCCGACGAACCCGGGCTGCGCCTGTCCTGGGCCCTGGTGGCCATCGAGAACGGCGAGCTGGACCTGGCGCGGGAACAGCTTGAACGCCTGACCCGCAGCCGGCAGTACAGCAGCCAGGCCTACTATTACCTGGGCCAGGTGGCCGAACAGGAAGGTAACGATGACAAGGCCATCACCCTGTATGACCAGGTGACGGAAGGCTCCCACTATTTTCCGGCCCTCTCCCGGGCGGCGGAACTGAGGGCCCGGGACGGCGACCTGGACGCCGCCCTGGAACAGATCCGCTCGGTGCGGGAAGCCAACCCCGATGACGCCGCCAACCTCTGGCTCGCGGAGGTCAACCTGCTGCAGTCCCTGGACCGGCACGCCATGGCTGTGGAAGCCGCCAACGAGGCCCTGGCCGCCCACCCCGAAAACCAGAGCCTGCTGTATGCCCGCTCCATGAGCCATGAAAAGCTGGACAACATCGATCAGGCCCTGGCCGACCTCAACAGCATGGTGGAACTGGCCCCGGACAACTCCACCGCCCTGAATGCCCTGGGGTATGTGCTGACGGTCCATACCGAACGCCTGTCCGAGGCCCGCACCTATATAGAGAAGGCGCTCACCCTGGAACCGGAAAACCCCGCCATCCTGGACAGCATGGGCTGGGTGCTCTTCCGCCAGGGAGATACTGAAGGGGCACTGGAGTACCTGCGCAGGGCCTACGAGATCTATCCCGACCCGGAAATCGCCGCCCACTACGGTGAAGTGCTCTGGCAAACCGGCCAGCAGGCCCAGGCCCGCGTGATCTGGGAACGGGCCCTGGACGACGACCCGGACCACGAGCTGCTGCTGAAAACCCTCGACCGACTGGACATTGACGACCTGTGACCTCACCCATGACAACCTGCCGGAAGCCCTTCCTCGTACTGGCACTTACCCTGGGCCTGGGGGCCTGCGCCACCGTTCAACAGGAACCGCTGCCGGAGGGCCTCACCGAACAGCCACCGGCGGACTGGGCCCAGCGCCAGGACAGCCTGCAGGCATTCAACCAGTGGCAACTGACGGGCAAGCTCGCCGTCCGCCAGCCCGAGGACAGCGCCTCCGCCGTGATCAACCGGTGGGTACAGGACAATGAACACTATGAGCTGTCCCTGTCCTCCAGTTTCCTGGGCATGGGCAGCACCCGGCTGGAAGGCTCACCGGGGTTTATCCAGATGGAACTGCCCGATGGCGAGACCTATTCCTCCAGCGACCCCCAGGGCCTAATCTACGCCGCCACCGGCTGGGAGCTGCCTATCGACGCCCTGGTGTGGTGGGTGCGGGGCCTGCCGGCACCGGAGGGCGACTTCCGCATGGCATTCGACCCCCAGGGCGATCTGGCCCAGCTTGAACAACGGGGCTGGACCATTCGCTACGAACGCTGGCGCGACTTTGTCAGTGACCAGCCAACACTGCCGGCCCGCCTGACCGCCCGCAAGGGCGAGAAACTGGTTCGCCTGGTGGTGTCCTCCTGGCAAGCCGACCGTGATGGCCAGTAAAGAAGCGGACCCGCGTATGGAGCACCTCACCCTGCCCTCGCCGGCCAAGCTCAACCTGTTCCTGCACATCACCGGTCGCCGGGACGACGGCTACCATGAGCTGCAGACCCTGTTCCAGTTCCTGGATTACGGCGACACCCTCACCTTCAAGCTGCGGGACGACGGCGCCATCAACCTGCAACCGGGTATCGAAGGGGTCCCCCGGGACCAGAACCTGATCGTCCGCGCCGCTGAACGCCTGCGGGAAGCGTCGGGCACTCCCCTTGGCGTGGACATCACTCTGGACAAGCAACTGCCCATGGGGGGCGGCCTGGGCGGCGGCAGCTCCAATGCCGCCACCACCCTGATCGGCCTGAACCACCTGTGGCAGACCGGGTGGTCGGAAGACCGGCTGGCGGAACTGGGGCTGACCCTGGGGGCGGATGTACCGGTATTCGTCCGTGGCAAGGCGGCGCTCGGTGAAGGCATAGGGGAAGAGCTCACCCCCGCCTCGCCACCGGAAGACTGGTTTGTTGTATTAAAACCGGACGTTGAGATCAGCACCGGGGAAATTTTTTCGAATCCAGGCTTGACAAGAAATACCCCTCGAATCACAATAGCGCCCGCTTTTGAGGGAGACGCCTCAGGGTACCGAAACGATTGTGAGGATGTAGTTAAGCAACTGTATCCAGAGGTAAAAAAAGGCCTGGACTGGCTGAGCACATTCGGACCCGCAAGATTAACCGGAACCGGGGCTTGCATCTTTGGACGTTTCCCAACAGAAGCTGAAGCCCGGACTGTTTGGGCTAAAAAACCCACCGGCATCACGGGGTTCGTAGCTAGAGGGGTGAACCATTCACCTCTTCACCAAAAGCTGACAGAGCTGACATGATGCCGAAAGAGCAGCACGATACTGGGGTGTCGCCAAGTGGTAAGGCAACGGGTTTTGATCCCGTCATGCGCAGGTTCGAATCCTGCCACCCCAGCCACCTTTCTTCCTCGTCCTCTGAATCCAACGCTGAGTTACAGAAGGATACCGCCGTGTCCAAGTTGATGATTTTCGCCGGCAACGCCAACCCCGATCTGGCCAAGGCGATTGCCCAGAAACTTCATATTCCCATGGGACAGGCTAACGTAGGCCGCTTCAGTGACGGTGAGACCACCGTCGAGATCAACGAGAACGTGCGTGGCCACGACGTCTTCATCATCCAGCCCACCTGCTACCCCACCAACGATAACCTGATGGAACTGATCGTGATGGCCGACGCCCTGCGCCGCGCTTCCGCCACGCGTATCACCGCGGTTATCCCCTATTACGGGTATGCACGCCAGGATCGCCGGGTACGCTCCACGCGGGTGGCGATCAGCGCGAAGGTCGTGGCGGACATGATCTCCTCCATTGGAGTAGACCGGGTACTGACCGTTGACCTGCACGCCGACCAGATCCAGGGCTTCTTCGACATCCCGGTGGACAACATCTACGCCACCCCGGTCATGCTTGAGGACATCGAGAAGCAGCGTTTCGACAACTTTATCGTGGTATCGCCGGACGTGGGCGGCGTGGTTCGCGCCCGGGCCGTTGCCAAGCGCCTGGACGATGCCGACCTGGCCATCATCGACAAACGTCGCCCCAAGGCCAATGTTTCCCAGGTCATGCACATCATCGGTGATGTGAAAGACAAGACCTGCATCCTGGTGGACGACATCGTCGACACCGCCGGCACCCTGTGCAAGGCCGCCAACGCCCTCAAGGAGCACGGTGCCTCCCGGGTGGTCGCCTACATCACCCACCCGGTGCTGTCCGGCCCGGCCATTGACAACATCAATGCCTCGCAACTGGACGAACTAGTGGTTTGTGACACCATCCCGCTGGGTGACAAGGCGAAGAATTGTGATAGAATCCGCCCCCTCGGAATGGCAGGCCTGCTGGCAGAGTCCATTCGTCGCGTGAGCAACGAAGAGTCCATCAGCGCCATGTTCGAGAACGTCTGAGCCAGTCGTAACGCCAGACGCACAGAGAACATCTGACGTATCCGGAACTGGAGCCCTGTCTGACGGGGCTCCAGTTCTGCTTTAAGCGCCGGAACAAATCCGGCTTCACTGACATCACCGCCGCAAAGCCTGGTCGCGGGCCCGGCGGATGATCGAACGAGGTAATGACCATGTCCAAGAAGGATTTCGTGATCGAAGCATTTCCTCGCGATGACCAGGGGAAAGGTGCGAGCCGCCGCCTGCGTCGCGAGGAGCGTAAAATTCCTGCCATCATCTACGGTGGCAACAAGGAAGCTACGCCCATCGCCATCTGGCACAACGAGCTGAAGAAAGACCTGGAAAACGAGGCCTTCTTCTCCCACATCCTGACCATCGATCTTCAGGGCAAGAAAGAAAGCGTCATCCTGAAGGATCTGCAGCGTCACCCGTACAAGCCGATCCTGACCCACGCTGACTTCCAGCGCGTCGACAAGGACCACGAGATCCACGTCAACGTACCGCTGCACTTCCTGAACGAAGACAAGGCACCGGTGGTCAAGCTGCAAGGCGGTATCATCTCCCACCAGCTGAACGAAGTGGAAGTGATCTGTCTGCCCCAGGACCTGCCCGAGTTCATCGAAATCGACGTGATGGACATGGAACTGGATCAGACCATCCACCTGAGCGACCTGAAGATGCCGAAAGGCGTTCGCTCCGCTGCCCTGCAGCACGGTGAGGACTACGACCAGGCGGTTGCGTCCGTACACCTGCCCCGTGGCGCCAAGGTTGACGACGAAGGCGAAGAAGGCGGCGAGGAAGCCGGCGAAGACAAGGAGTAATCCCTGTCTGGTGTCCCGTCTGATCGATTCGCGAATTGACCAGACGGGATCCTTGGGGAGCAGGCGCTTATGGCACAGGACATTATCATGGTGGTGGGTCTCGGTAATCCCGGCCCCGACTACGAAAATACCCGCCATAACGCCGGCGCCCTGTTCGTCGAAGCGCTGGCCCGTGAAGCGGGCCAGACGCTCCGCCCCGAAAAGAAGTACCACGGACTCTACGCCCGCCTCCAATGGCAGGGCCTGGACCTGCACCTGTTAAATCCCTCTACCTTCATGAATCGCAGCGGCCTGTCCATCAAGGCCCTGGCGGATTTCTTCAAGATCGCCCCGGAACAGATCCTCGTCGCCCACGACGAACTGGACCTGCCCCCCGGTACCGCCAAGCTCAAGAAAGGCGGCGGCCACGGCGGTCACAACGGCCTGCGGGACACCATCGCCCACCTGGGCACCAACAACTTCCAGCGCCTGCGAATCGGCATCGGCCACCCCGGCGACAGCCGCCAGGTCACCGGTTACGTACTGGGCCGCCTGGGCAAGCGGGAAACCGAGGAACTGAACGCCGTTATCGATGAAATCATCCGCGTACTGCCGGATGCCGCCAACGGCAAACTCCCTGCCGCCATGAACCGGCTGCACAGCTTCAGGCCGACCGCCTGATCCCGGCTCCGGCCCCATACAACCCCTTACTCGCACCACACCCGTTACACCGGTATAATTCGCCCAAATTTTCAGGGCTCCCTGGCCCCATACCCGTCTGACCATCGGCGCGGATTCTGGCCAGGCCCCGCCATTACACCAGAGGCATTCCATGGGATTCAATTGCGGCATTGTCGGCCTGCCCAACGTCGGCAAATCGACACTCTTCAACGCACTGACCAAGGCGGAAATCGGCGCCGAGAACTTCCCGTTCTGCACCATCGAGCCCAACGCCGGTGTGGTGCCCATGCCGGACCCCCGCCTGAACAAGCTGGCGGAGATCGTAAAGCCCCAGAAAGTGATTCCCACCACCATGGAATTCGTCGACATTGCCGGCCTGGTGGAAGGTGCCTCCAAGGGCGAAGGCCTGGGTAACCAGTTCCTGGCCAACATCCGCCAGACCGACGCCATTGCCCACGTGGTGCGCTGTTTCGAGGACGAGAACGTCATCCACGTGGCCAACAAGATCGACCCGGCGTCCGACATCGAGATCATCAATACCGAACTGGCCCTGGCGGACCTGGACACCGTTGAGAAAGCCATCAAACGGGTCCAGCGCGTCGCCAAGAGCGGCGACAAGCAGGCCAAGGCCCAGCTCGAAATGTTCGAGCAACTGCTGCCGGTACTCAACGAAGGCAAGCCGGTGCGCAGCATGAACCTGGACAACGACCAGATGGCGCTGATCCGAGAGCTGTGCCTGCTCACCGTCAAGCCCACCATGTACATCGCCAACGTCAGCGAGGACGGCTTCGAGAACAACCCGCACCTGGACAAGGTAATGTCGATCGCCGCCGAAGAGAACGCGGTGGTGGTGCCCATCTGCAACAAGATCGAAGCCGAGATCGCCGAGCTGGAAGACGACGAGAAGTCCATGTTCCTGGACGAGATGGGCATGGAAGAGCCGGGCCTGGACCGGGTCATCCGCGCCGGCTACAAGCTGCTGGGCCTGCAGACCTACTTCACCGCCGGTGAAAAGGAAGTCCGCGCCTGGACCGTGCGCATCGGCGCTACCGCTCCCCAGGCCGCCGGCGTGATCCACACCGACTTCGAGCGGGGCTTCATCCGCGCGGAGATCGTCAGCTACGAGGACTACGTCCAGTACAACGGCGAACTGGGCGCCAAGGACGCCGGCAAATGGCGACTGGAAGGCAAGGAATACATCGTCCAGGACGGCGACGTCATCCACTTCCGTTTTAACGTGTAACTTCCGGGAAAAAACTTCCCCCGGAAGCCTTGACAGAACAGGCGCAAATACTGAAAATACGCGCCTCGTTTGGGGCGTATTCCCAACCGAAATGGCAAGGTAGCTCAGTTGGTTAGAGCACGGCACTCATAATGCCGGGGTCGGCGGTTCGACTCCGCCCCTTGCTACCAGAATTAAGAAAGGGTCCTCGCGCAAGCGTGGGCCCTTTTTTCATTCTGGCTGATAACGAGTCGAACCGACGAAGGCGGTTTGACCAGAGCACCACTCCTTCCAATACCTCCTCAAAACCAAGATAACCGGAATCTTGTTTATTCCATCAAGGCCTTTCCCACCCTCATTGTTATCAGATATGATAACAGAGAAAACGTAAAGGAGTTCCAATGGATTGGGAAATTGAATTCTACGGGAAGGTAGACAAGGAACTGGCGGAGATGCCACCCAAAATTCAGGCGAGGATCATTCGCCTCATGGAACTAATGGAAAAGCACGGCGCCAACCTTGGAGAGCCACACACGAAGTCGCTGGGCGATGAACTCTTTGAGATCCGTGCCAAGGCAAAGGAAGGAATCGGAAGAGGAATCTTCTGCTACATGCAGGGCCAACGAATCGTAATTTTGCACGTATTCGTGAAGAAGGATCAGAAGATCCCCAGGAAAGACCTGGAACTTGCCAGAGAGCGGTTGAAGGAGGTCAAGAGGCCATGAATTTTAAAGAGTTCAAACAGAAGGCACTGGAGAATCCCAGGGTCCGCGAAGAGTACGACGCCCTCCAGGACGAGTTCAGCCTGATCGATCAGTTGCTCACCATGAGAACGAAGGCGGGCCTTACCCAGGAAGACCTTGCCAGGAAGCTTGGAACCAACAAGAGCAACATTTCCAGGCTTGAGCGTGGCAGAGGGAACCCAAGTTGGGAAACCCTCAACCGATATGCGGCTGCCTGTGGTTTTCGTGTGAAACTGGAAGCCATCGAAGACAGTCGCACTTCAGCGTGAGGGCGGCTGTCCCTTTCATTGGCAGTCATGGCGGCAATAGCCATCCCAGTTCGATTTGTAACCAATCCCAACATGCGCTAAAAATAGTCGTACCTGCGGGCCGCGATCTATCGGCCCCGGCAGCAACATCGTTAACCCTTCAGAAGCAATCAAGGATGATGCCATGAATGTCTGGATACCCTGTGGAGCTTTGGCTGTTACCGCCCTTCTCATCACCTCTCAGGCAACCGCACAGATCTATCAGTGGACCGACGAGGATGGAAACGTCCACTTCAGCGATGAAGTCCCGGCCCATCTGAGGGACAAGGCTGACTCCGTGGAACTCTCTGGCACGGCCCCGAGCCAGGCCGACAGGGAAGCAGCGGAAGCGATAGCAGACAGTATCCATGAAGCCGCTGAGAGCACCGCCGAGGGCAACAAGAGCCGCGAGGCGGAGCCTACGGAACCCGAGGAAGAACGGCTAACCTCAAACACCACCGGCAAGCTTAAGCTCCCACCCCTGCCCCCTCTACCGGAAAACGCCACACCAGCGGAGCGGGAGGCCCGGTATGAGCAGGCCATGGAACGCTACCAAAGAGCCCATGACTGTTTTGCGCCCTATAAAAACGCAAACGGCAGCACAAAGGCCGAGGCCTTTGATGTGTGCCCGGTCGTGCCTCGTCCCAGGGAGTCTGATTACTAGACGGCAATCGCACGACCGGTGAGGGGGAAAGGTCTGATCGGGATCTCGTCAGTCGCGGCCTACACCAACATCCCGCTCCAACTCCTCCCGAAGCAACCGGGTATTACGGATATTGGCCTTGTAGAACACATCAAACGCATCCCCCAGCAATGGGACGCTACCAACCACCGCGTCGATCGCGATGTTCTTGACCATATGGGCCTTCACCCGACGGCTGGCGCCCACGCGGTGGGCTTCCGTGAGGACATAGCCGGAGAGCAGCAGGCCGGCGGCGTCGCCGATTACCGGGATCAGCCCGATCACGGCCTCTACCCCGACGTTGATGCGGGTGAACGGGATACGGACGGCGCTGTCCATGACCGTGCTGAAGCGCTCCAGCCGCCTCAGGGTGGCCTCGTGCTGCCTGTCTGTGATCTGGCTTTCGTCTGATGAGGTCATGGTTCTCCTGGATGGCCTGCCTTGTCCGATGGTGCCCGGATATCATGGACGATTTCTGGATTATGGCCAGTAAGGAACGACCGTTTCCAGCCCGACTGTCCATAGTCGATGGTTTTGCTAGGCTATAGCGGAGCTTTTCGGATTCTCCGTTACCCTGGCCCGGCGTGCATTGCGAGATCAAGTGCAGACCCCGGCCCACCACAACAGGACTCAAACGCTATGACACTTCACCTGGAACTTGCGCCCCTGATCAGTCTTGCCGCCGGCATTGGCATCCTGGTCTTCCCTCGCCTGCTGAATTACATTGTGGCGGGGTACCTGATTATCTTTGGTGTGCTTGGGTTGCTCGGTCATATCTGAGCGGTTGATTTTGCCCGACCGGGCTGTCGTTCTGCTGCTGATCCAAGGAGTAAGGGCCAAGTCTCCTATTATGCTCTCAGGCGCCCGGCGGGCGCTCCCCCTCTCCCCGACCCTCTCCCTCGCTGGGGAGAGGGAGCATATGGCTCGTTGATCGGGATTGGTCCGGCTATCGAATATTTACAGAGTTTCCCGTCACATTCAGGTGCGCTTTATGAATGAGAATATCCATTTCTACGAGCCGGCCCAGGGACACGGCCTGGCCCATGATCCTTTCAGTGCCCTGGTGGCGCCACGCCCCATCGGGTGGATCTCATCCCGGGACAGCAATGGTGTGCTGAACCTGGCCCCCTACAGCTTCTTCAATGCCTTCAACTACCATCCGCCCATCGTCGGCTTTTCCAGTATCGGCTACAAGGATTCGGTGCGGAATGCCCGGGAAACCGGTGAGTTCTGCTGGAACCTGGTGACCCGCTCCCTCAGTGAAGCCATGAATGAGACCTGTGCCCAGGTGGGGCCGGAGGTGGATGAATTCACCCTGGGCGGCCTGACACCAAAGCCTTCCCAGGTGATTGCCGTTCCCCATGTGGCGGAGAGTCCGGTGGCCCTGGAATGCCGCACGTCCCAGGTGCTCCAGCTTGCGGGCGCCAACGGGCAAAAAGTGGATACCTGGATAGTGTTCGGCGAAGTGGTTGGCGTGCATATCGCCCGGCATCTCATCCGGGACGGCATCTACGATACCGCCGCGGCGGAGCCGGTACTTCGCGGTGGCGGTCCGGCGGACTACTTTACCGTGGGCGCGGGCCAGAAGTTCCAGATGCATCGGCCCAAGCCACCCCAGTCTTGAGCGGATACCCGAAAAAGCCACCATCGCGCCTTGACCAAACCTGAACACGCCCCTCTCTCTGCCCGGAGAATCGGGCGCCCGGCCGCGCCATTCAGGGACTTGCAAACCTGAACCATCCCGCCGGCGCCCGTTGCTACCATAGCTTCTCGTCCATTGTTGAAGAGAGCTTGCGACCATGACTTCCCAAACCCCATCAGAAACCATGACCTTTCAACGGTTGCTTACCCACAAGGAACAACTGCATGAGAGCCGGATCGAGGACGGTCAAATGGAGGCGGAGTTAAGCGAGGGTGAAGCCATCATCAGACTTGAGCGCTTTGGCCTGACCACAAACAACATTACCTATGCGGCTTTCGGTGATGCCATGGAGTACTGGAAGTTCTTCCCCACAGGCCAGGATGACTGGGGGCACATGCCCGTATGGGGTATCGGCCGCGTCATTGCCTCGGCAACCGATGGCGTCCAGGTGGGGGACCGGTACTTTGGATACTATCCGATGGCCACGCACCTGAAGCTCGTCATCGACAAGGTGACCCCGCGGGGCTTTGTCGACGTATCGGACCATCGACAGGGTCTGCCGGCAGCGTACAACTACTACACCAACTGTGGTGACACCGATACCAGCGCTCCGGAAAGCGATTACCGGATTCTGCTGCGCCCGCTGTTCCTCACCTCGTACATGCTTTCAGACTACCTGATGGACAACGACTTTTTCGGCGCCCGTCAGGTGGTCATTTCCAGCGCCTCCAGCAAAACGGCGTTCGGCTCGGCGTTCTGCATCCAGGGAAATACCGATGCCCGGATCATCGGACTGACCTCGGACAGAAACCGGGACTTTGTCGAAAGACTGGATTGCTACCCGTCAGTCGCCACCTATGACGAATTGTCGTCGATCGATGCCGACAGCCCCACCCTCTACATCGATTTCTCGGGCGACAGTCACTTGCGAGAGCGTATTCACCAGCACTTTGGCAACAACCTGGTGCACGACTGTTATGCAGGGTCGTCATCCAACCTGGAATTCAATTATGAAAGTATTGACGACAACAATCACAAGACCCGCTTCTTCTTCGCCGCACCTCACTACCGCAAGCGGGTCAGGGAACTGGGTGGTCGTGTCGTACTCACGGCCATGGACGCCAGGCAGGCGGAGTTCATCCAGGCCCTGAGCAATCCGGACGCCCCCTGGGTGAGCCTGTGCTTCAGCAGCGGTCTGGAGGAAGCCGCGCAGGTTATCGGGCGTTTATGCCACAACAGGGTGGGGCCCGATGAAGGTCATATCGTGGTCCTGCCCTGATCGGTGGGGCCTCCGATCAGGCTCAGGCACATGTCGTACGTTGAGTCGAGCCAGTCGCCGAGCTCCCGGACTTCCACCTGGGCCAGCAGGCGATAGCGTCGGGCCCCCCATACCATGGTGAACAGGGTTCGAATGACTTCAGGGGTGGGCGGGCTGGCCAGGTCAGGCCAGCCAGATACAATCTCAATCCAGGTATCCGACAGTCTTTCGAAGGCCCGGCGGTGATGGGTTTCCAGGGCTATCTGTCCTTCCTGCAGAAGCATGGTGCGATCCAGGTATGGGGCTTCCGGGTCAGCCCCGGCCGTTACCCTCACAACGTCAAACAATCGCTCGGTCCAGGGCGCATTGCACAGCTGCTGGTCCCTGGTCCGGAGCCGTTCAATATCCCACTCGATACAGTGCCGGACATACCCCGACAGTAGCGCCGTGGTGTTTGGGAAGTATTCGTAAATGGTGCCTACCGCAAAGCCCGTTTCCTCTGCTATCGCCCGTGTGGTGACCGCCTGGGGCCCTTGCCTGCACCAGATCCTCACAAAGCCGTCATAGATCACCTGAACGGTGAACCTGGCCCGGTCCTGTCGCGGACGTTTTCGAGGAAGGTGTACAACCGGTTTTTTCTGCAAGCTGCTCTATCCCCACGTTGCAGGCAATCGATGGGCGTTTGCCGTTTGCTTCAAACTTAGCCGTACCCTCAACAGGATCCAAGTTCTTTGACACATTTTCGTCTCCACACGCCTCTCATGCTGGCCTTCGGCTATGTCTCAATGTCCGGTCCGGACCCATCATGGTCAAGGGAGGCGGGGATAAAATTCCAGGCCGATATCGTGGTTCCCTCTGATGGACGACCGGTAGCCTGCTCAGTAAACTTGGATAACCTAAGCAGTCACTGGGGACGACCCCACCCATACCGGGACCTGAACGCGGGACGGCCCGTTTTCTGATTTTTCCCAACCATGAGAACCACCAGAGACAGAATCCGCCAGGCGATTTCCTTCGAGGTGATCGGCCTGCTGCTATCCGTACCCCTGGCCGCCGCGGCCTTCGGTTTCGATACCGGCAAGACCGGTGTGCTGGGCGTGATTGGCGCCACCATGGCGACCTTCTGGAACTACCTGTTCAACCTGATGTTCGACCACGGCCTGAAGCGTTGGACAGGGTCCACCCGGAAGTCCCTGGGCATGCGCTTCCTCCATGCCATCAGTTTCGAGCTGGGGCTGATGCTGGCATTCCTGCCCGTCATCGCCTGGTGGATGGACATCGGCCTGCTTGAAGCGCTCATTGTGGATATCGCCTTCGTGATCTTCTACCTGGTGTATGCCTTTGTCTTTACCTGGGCCTACGACACCATCTTTCCGGACCGGGAGCCGGCCACCGGCTGACACTGACGGGGCCATCCGTCACCGGATGGCCGCCGCCATTGTTGCTTTAAAGACCGTACTGGCCGGCATCGACCTTGGAGAACACTTCCTTCCAGTAGATGTCCGCCAGTTCCTCACTGCTCTGGACATCGTCGATCAGCCCACGCCATTTGCTGAGCAGCTCACGGAAGGTCTCGATCCGGGCCTCGGCGTTTTCGATGCCGTAGCGCTCGGAGTAGCCCTGGGCAATGGTTTCCAGGTCGGCCCTGATGAACTCGCGGTTGTCTGCGTTCATGGCGTCTGTGGCCTGGGTAATACCGATGCCCTGCTTCCGGGCGGTTTCCTCGTTGTCGACGGCACCCTGCTCATAGCCCCAACTGAACTCGGCCGACAGTATGGCCGTGGCCTCCAGCAGGGCCTTGCGCTGGGCCTCTGAGAGCGAGCGCCAGGTATCCAGGTTAATGTTGGCCGAGCCGACCCCGCTGAAGACGCCACTCGGGTAATTCACGGTAATGTCGTCCACCACTTCGAACAGGTTGAACACCGACAGCTCGGAGGTGGACTGGACCGAGCAGTCCACCACGCCCTGGCTCAGGCCCTCGTAGATTTCATTGACGGACATGGTGATGGGGTTGGCACCCACCGATTCCGCCCACCTGGCCCACTGTGCGCCAGAAGTACGCAGGTTCTTGCCTTCAAGGGCGTCCAGGCTGCCCACCTTCTCACGGCACAGCAGGGAATAGGGAGGTGTCGCGGCACTGCCCAGGAACAGCTGGTTCTGGGCCGCGAACTCGTCACGACACTCTTCGCAGTTCAGGAAGATGAATTCGGACATGGCGCCGGTGTAGACGAGCCCTGCCTGGTCGGAACCGCCGTCCGTCAGTTCGATGGACATGGACACTTCCGCCACCATGTTGGTGTGGGCGAAATTGCTGGGGAAATAGGGTGTCAGCACAACACCCATGTCGGCCATGCCATCGCGGATGCCTGACGGTGTCTCCCGCAGGTTCAGCAATGACAGTTCGAAAACCCGGGCACCGAGCTCACCACCGGACAACTCATCCAGACGGCTTTCAAAGACAGCGAGGGCGTCGCTGGTGATGCTGCCCTGGGGATAACCCGAGGCAAACCTGAGATCAGTGGCATGGGCGGACAACGGTGAGACCAGACCCAGAACGGCCAGTCCCACGCCAATGGACGTGTTTTTCATTTTGGGGGTACTCCTGACATTGTTTTTGTTTGAACCGGACAATCCCGAATTCATTGGGCACTATACTTGAGCAAGGCAACTTGTTCTACGATGCACCGGTGTCCGCTGGCGGCGCATTTCATCCGTCCATTTCTGTGCCATACTTTCCCACCATCCGACCTACATCCAGACACAAACAAGACCAACAAAGGAGTCCGTTAACATGAAACCGGAAACCCTGGCACTGCACGCAGGCTTCAGCGGCGACCCCACCACCCACGCGGCCACCACCCCCATCTACCAGACCACGTCCTATACCTTTGACGACACCCAGCATGGTGCGGACCTGTTTGACCTGAAGATGCAGGGCAACATTTACACCCGCATCATGAACCCCACCAACGGGGTGCTGGAGGAACGCATGGCCCAGTTGGAGGGCGGCATTGGTGCCCTGGCGGTGGCTTCCGGCATGGCCGCCACCACCTATGCCCTGCAGACCATCTGTACTGTGGGCAACAATATTGTCAGCACCAGCCAGCTCTATGGCGGCACCTACAACCTGTTTGCCCATTCCCTGCCCAATCAGGGGATTGAGTGCCGTATGGTGGCCCATGATGACTACGACAAGGTAAGGGCCTCCATCGACGAGAACACCCGGGCGCTGTTCTGCGAGTCCATCGGCAACCCGGCAGGCAATGTGGTGGATATTGAGGCCTGGGCAAACATCGCCCATGATCACGGCATTCCGCTGATCGTGGACAACACCGTGGCCACCCCCTTCCTGTGCCGCCCGTTCGAGCATGGTGCGGATATCGTGGTGCATTCCCTGACCAAGTACATTGGTGGCCATGGCACCACCGTGGCCGGCGTGGTGGTGGATTCCGGCAAGTTCGACTGGAAGGCCAGTGCCGACAAGTTCCCCATGCTGAACGAGCCTGATCCCTCCTACCACGGCGTGGTCTACACGGAAGCCCTTGGCGAAGCGGCGTTCATCGGCCGCTGCCGGGTAGTGCCACTGCGCAATACCGGCAGTGCCCTGTCACCATTCAATTCATTCCTGATTATGCAGGGCCTGGAAACCCTGGCCCTGCGCATGGAGCGGCACTGCGAGAATGCCGAGAAGGTTGCCCAATACCTGCAGGATCACCCCAAGGTGGAATGGGTCAACTACGCCGCCCTACCCGGCAGCCCCTATAAGAAAACCTGCGACAAGATCTGTGGCGGCAGGGCCTCGGGCATCCTGAGCTTTGGTATCCAGGGAGGTCGCGACGCGGGGGCGAAGTTCATTGACGCGCTACAGTTGATCTACCGGCTGGTGAACATCGGCGACGCCAAGTCCCTCGCCTGCCACCCGGCCACCACCACCCACCGGCAACTCAATGCGGATGAACTTCGCAGTGCGGGGGTGAGTGAGGACCTGGTGCGGCTATCCATCGGCATCGAACATGTGGACGATATCATTGCCGATATCGACCAGGCGCTGCAGGCGGCCGGCTGATCGCTGACCGGAAACGGGGGGCGGTTCGCCCCTCTTTCCCCTGCCCGGAGAACACGCCGGTTATTGCAAAGCCTCCTCCGGATAACCGGAGGTGCGCTGCTTCAACCGGATTTCCTCCTCGAATTCTTCCCGACAGGCCACAATGCTTCTGGTAAGGCGTTGCTGGAGCCCGGTACCGTCAAACGCCCGGGAAACATAGAGGGAGGCGGGCACGGAGCCGGCAGGCTGGGTATACAGGGGGACATCCACGTCCCGGAGAATATCGGGCAGCACCACCTGGGGCACGATGGTGAAGTCCCCACGCCCCAGCTTCAGCATGGTGAACACTTGCGTCCAGGCACTGACATCAATCCGTTTCGCCAGGGCATCATCAACGAACTGGCCCCCCAGGTGGCCCCGGGGCAACACGTAAAGCAGGCCCTCCGTGTCGGCAATCGCCGGCAGCTCCCGGTAGGAAAGGAACAGGTACCGAACATCCACCAGGTTACCGGCAAAGACGCCGTATCGGTCCCGGTCCGGCGCTCTGGCCAGTGGCAGGGCCACTGCGATCTCGCCATCCTCCAGATGCATCAGGCTGCGGGCCAGCGGCAACTCGATAAGCGAGAAATCGAACCCGGTTCCCTCCAGTACGCACTGGTAGATGGGTGCCGCAATCCCCTCAAGTTCGCCGTCCTCGACGCGGAGGATGTCCGACGCGTTCTCGCTCACCGCTACACGGAATTCCGCAGACAGCACAGGCGTGGATACAAGGCATGCCGACAGCAACAATAACAGGCCTACCAGGCAGGACTTCATAACTCTCCGGCGTCGAAACAGACAACATCCATGGGGTCGGCGAACCTGACGCCCGTCAGCGCCAACCACGATGGTCGGCATTGCACCACGGAAACCCCGGCAAGTCCATTGGCCACTAATCGGGATAGGGGGGAGCCATAAGGCACCGCCCCTCCCACACCACCCGGCAA
>NZ_JAVVLT010000097.1:0-38480 GCF_036224885.1 Marinobacter sp. OP 3.4 | reverse complement strand
ATTTCAACCGACCTGGCGACAGGTGGTGAATCCCCCAAGCTCCTGATGAGAGAGACCAAATGAAACGACCGCGTCATTTGGTGAGTTAATGATAATCATTTTCGTTTAAGGGTGTCAAACCCTTTCGGGCATTTTTTTATGACTTACGAAGAATTAATTCAGCGACTGGATCCCACCGTCTACCAGAACCTGCGCCGGGCCATTGAGCTGGGCAAGTGGCCGGATGGTCGCGCGGTGTCCGGCGAGCAGCGCCGGATCTGCCTGGAGGCGGTGATCCACTACGAGAAAACCCACAATATTCCCGAGCACGAGCGGGTGGGGTACATCGAGCGCCAGTCCTGTGGTTCCGGCAAGGATCCCGGTGAAGACACCATCCGTATCGTAAGCTGAGGTGGTCTTGAACGAACCCATCGAACTCAGTGGCCGCCTGGTGAAGATGCCGGTGGTGGCAGAAACCCCGGTAGGCTATACCCTGAAGGTAGGCGACCACGGCCTGGCCCTGAACGACCTGATCGGGCAGCCGATCGAGATCACCTTCAGTGGTGAGATCCGCTGCATCCATTGCAATCGCAAGACCAGCAAGAGTTTCAGTCAGGGGTATTGCTACCCATGCTTCAAGCGGCTGGCGGCCTGCGATAGCTGTATCATGAGTCCGGAGAAGTGCCATTATCACCTGGGCACCTGCCGTGAGCCGGAGTGGGGCGAGAACCACTGCATGACCGGCCACGTGGTCTATCTGGCCAACTCCTCCGGACTGAAGGTGGGCATTACCCGGGCCAACCAGGTGCCCACCCGCTGGATAGACCAGGGGGCGGTGGCGGCCATTCCCATGCTGCGGGTGGCCACCCGCTACCTGGCCGGCCTGGTGGAGGTAGCCTGCAAGCAGCATGTGGCGGATCGCACCAACTGGCGCACCATGCTCAAGGGCGAGGCGCCTGACATGGACCTGGTGGCTGAACGGGCGGCACTGCTGGAGAAAATCACGCCGGATCTGGACCAGCTGGCCGCCGAACATGGCCAGGACACCATCGAAACCGCCGACGACCCGGTCTGGACCCTGGATTATCCGGTGGCGATCTGGCCGGAGAAGGTCAGGCCCCATAACCTGGACAAGGAGCCCGTGGTCACGGGTGTGCTCCAGGGTATCAAGGGGCAGTACCTGATACTGGACACCGGTGTTATCAATATTCGCAAGTATACGGCCTACAACGTCCGTGTACGGGTTTTATCGGAGTAGGACCATGCGCACAAACCAACCGAAAACCATCTATCTGAGTGAATACCGGGTACCGGACTTCCTGGTGGACCATGTGGACCTGCGGTTCGAGCTGTTCGAGGACGGCGCCCGGGTGCACAGCACTCTGAGCGTACGCCGTAACCCGGAGGCCACGGGGCCGGCGGAACAGCTTGAGCTGAACGGCGATTCCCTGACCCTGGAATCCGTCCACCTGGACGGCCGGGAGCTGCAGGCGGGCCAGTTCGAGGACCGGGGCGAGCTGCTGCTGGTGCCGTCGGTGCCGGATGCCTTCGAGTTGCAGGTAGTCACCTGGATCGAGCCCCAGAACAACACCCGCCTGGAAGGGCTGTACAAGTCCTCCGGCATGTTCTGCACCCAGTGCGAGGCGGAGGGCTTCCGCTGCATCACCTATTTCCCGGATCGTCCTGACGTGATGTCCCGCTACCGGACGCGTATCGAGGCGGACAAGGCGTCCTACCCGATCCTGCTGTCCAACGGCAACGACGTGGAGCGGGGTGACCTGGACGGTGGTCGTCACTTCGTCACCTGGGAGGACCCGTTCCCCAAGCCCAGCTACCTGTTTGCCCTGGTGGCCGGGGACCTGGTGGAGAAAAAGGACCGCTTCACCACGATGTCCGGTCGCGATATCGACCTGCGTATTTACGTGGAACCCCGCAACGCCACCAAGACCGGCCACGCCATGGACTCCCTGAAACGGGCCATGCGCTGGGACGAGGAGGTCTATGGCCGTGAATACGATCTGGACATTTTCATGATCGTGGCGGTGGACGACTTCAACATGGGCGCCATGGAGAACAAGGGCCTGAACATCTTTAACTCGTCCTGCGTGCTGGCCAGCCCGGAGTCGGAAACCGATATGGCCTTCCAGCGCATCGAGGCCATCGTCGCCCACGAGTATTTCCACAACTGGTCTGGCAATCGGGTAACCTGCCGCGACTGGTTCCAGCTCAGCCTGAAGGAAGGCTTCACGGTATTCCGGGACTCCCGGTTCTCTGCCGACATGGGCTCGCCCACGGTCAAGCGTATCGAGGACGCCACCCTGCTGCGCACCGCCCAGTTCGCCGAGGACGCGGGCCCCATGGCCCATCCGGTGCGCCCGGCGTCCTATATGGAGATCTCCAACTTCTACACCCTGACCATCTACGAGAAGGGTGCGGAAGTGGTGCGGATGATCCATACCCTGCTGGGGCCGGACCTGTTCCGCAAGGGCAGTGACCTCTACTTCCAGCGCCACGATGGCCAGGCGGTGACCACCGACGACTTTGTGCGGGCCATGGAAGACGCCAGTGGTCGTGATCTGGGCCAGTTCCGCTTGTGGTACGAGCAGGCCGGCACGCCCGTGCTGACGGTGGAGGACGACTATGACGAGGCGGGGCAGGTCTATCGCCTGACCGTTCGCCAGAGCATTCCGGACACTCCGGGCCAGACCGGCAAGAAGCCCCAGCACATACCCTTCGCCCTGGGGCTGCTGGATCAGGACGGTAATGACCTGCCGCTGGCCCTGGCGGGCGAAGAGGCACCAGGGGGCTCCACCCGGGTGCTGGAGTTGACCGATGAGGAGCATGTTTTCGAGTTCACCGGTATCGACAGCCGCCCGGTGCCGTCTCTGCTGCGGGACTTTTCGGCGCCGGTGCGGGTGAACTACCCCTGGAGCCGTGATCAGCTGATGTTCCTGATGAGCCATGACAGCGATGGCTTCAATCGCTGGGACGCCGGCCAGCGCCTGGCGGTGGATGTGATCCGCGAGCTCTCGGGGCATGCCGACGCCAGCGTGGACGACCGATTGGTCCAGGCCTGCCGTACCCTGCTCAATGACCAGGACGCGGACCAGGCGCTGGTGGCCAAGATGCTGCAGCTGCCGTCCGAGGCCTACCTGATCGAACTCTCCGACGGGGCGGATGTGCAGATTATCCACCATGCCCGGGAGCGGGTGCTGAAGGCGCTGGCCACCGCCCTGCGGGACGACCTGCTGGCCTGCTACCGGCGCCAGCAGCCGGCGGAGCACTACCAGGTGACGCCGGAGGACGTGGCCAGCCGCAGTCTGCGCAACATGGCGCTGGCCTGGCTGCTGCATATCGGTGACGAACAGGCGCGGGAACTGGCCCTGGAGCAGTTCCACTCCGCCACCAACATGACCGACCAGTCCGGCGCCCTGCGGGCGCTGGTGAACTCTCCCTTCGGGGACGATCGCAGCCGCACCCTGGATGCCTTCTACCAGCAGTGGCACCAGGATCCCCAGGTGGTGGAACAGTGGTTCTCCATCCAGGCGGCCAGTCCGGTCTCCGGGGATCTGGCGGCGGTCCGCCGGCTGCTGGAGCACGAAGCCTTCGACTGGAAGAACCCCAACAAGATTCGCTGCGTGGTGGGCGCCTTTGCCGGCCAGAACCTGGCCCATTTCCACGAGCAGGACGGTTCCGGCTACCAGTTCCTGGCGGACACCATTCGTCGCCTGGACGACAGCAATCCGCAGATTGCCGCCCGGCTGTGCGCACCGTTGACCCGGTGGCGGAAGTTTGCCCATGTCTACAGCGAAGGCATGCGTAAGGCGCTGGAGTCGGTGCGGGAGAAGGACGGGCTGTCGCGCGATGTCTACGAGATTGTCCACAAGAGCCTGGCTGACTAGCCGAGAATGGTTGGAGACTCAGGTGCTTAGTCCCATAGTCGGCTTTATTTTGGGGCCGATGTGGGCTATTTTTTAACAAGCTGAGAATGTGACGTATTGTAACGTCCGGCTGGAAAGCCGCCGGATAACTCCGCTGCTGCGTTTGGCAGTCCGGGGCTCCGGGGGTTCGACCAAAAATTCGAATCAAGAAGGAATCGTCTATGGCAATCCGAACAGCTCTGAGACTCAAAGCCTCCACCCTGGCGATTGCAGCCTCCGTCGGCCTGGCAGCGGGCTCCATGTCGGTGTCTGCCCAGGAGCAGCGCTTCGTGACCATCGGTACCGGTGGTGTTACCGGCGTCTACTACCCGGCCGGTGGCGCCATCTGTCGACTGGTCAACATGGATCGCAAGGAGCATGGCATTCGTTGCTCTGTGGAAAGCACAGGCGGTTCCGTCTACAACCTCAACGCCATCCGCCAGGGTGAACTGGATCTGGCGGTTGCCCAGTCCGACTGGCAGTACCATGCCTACAATGGTACCAGCCAGTTCGAGGACGATGGTGCCAACGAAAAGCTCCGTGCGGTCTTCTCCCTGCACCCTGAACCGTTCACCGTGGTCGCCAGCAAGGGCTCCGGCATCAAGACCTTCGAGGATCTGGAAGGCAAGCGCGTGTCGGTGGGTAACCCCGGCTCCGGACAGCGGGCCACCGCCGAGGTGCTGATGGAGGAAATGGGCTGGACCATGGACAAGTTCTCCCTGGCTGCCGAGCTGAAGGCCGCCGAACAGTCCCAGGCCCTGTGTGACGGCAATATCGATGCCTTCTTCTACACCGTGGGCCACCCGTCCGGTGCCATCAAGGAAGCCACCACCTCCTGTGACAGCACCATTGTGGCGGTGGACAACGAGGCCACCCAGACCCTGGTTGATGACAACCCCTACTACCGGGTTGCCACGATTCCGGGCGGCATGTACCGCGGCAACGATGAAGACGTGACCACCTTCGGTGTGGCCGCGACCTTTGTGACCTCCTCTGATGTGGATGAGGACGTGGTGTACGAAGTGGTCAGCGCGGTGTTCGAGAACTTTGACAGCTTCAAGCGCCTGCATCCGGCCTTCGCCAACCTCAAGAAGGAAGAGATGGTGTCTGATGCCCTGAGTGCTCCTCTGCACAAGGGGGCCGAGAAGTATTACCGCGAGGCGGGCCTGATCGACTGACGGTCCGACCACTCCGTAGTAATCGCACCGCCGGAGGCCGAGTCCTCCGGCGGTTTGTATCTGACCACTGTATTTCCGATGGAACCGGCCCATGAGCAAGCGCGACCCGTCTGCTTCCGATAGTGTTGATGTCTCAAGGATTCATGAAGTACTACAGACGGAAACCGGGGGCAGGGCGTTAACCGGGCCTTCGTCGGTCCTGCTTTTCGTCGTACCGCTGGTGTGGTCCCTGTTCCAGTTGTGGATTGCGTCCCCGCTGCCGTTCATGGTGGATTTCGGGGTGTTCAATTCCACCGAGGCCCGGTCCATCCATCTGGCATTTGCCACCTTCCTGGCCTTTACTGCCTTCCCCATGTTCCGGGGTCGGCATATCAATCATATCCCCTGGTTTGACTGGATCCTGGCCCTGGCGGCGTCATTCTCGGCGGCGTACCTCTTCGTTTTCTACGATCAGTTGGCGGAACGGCCCGGCGCCCCCATTACCCAGGACCTGGTGGTGGCCCTGGGCGGCCTGGTGCTGTTGCTGGAGGCGACCCGCCGTGCTTTGGGTCTGCCACTGACGGTGGTCGCTGCGGTGTTCATCACCTATTCCCTGGCTGGTCCCTGGATGCCGGATGTCATCGCCCACAAGGGCGCCAGCCTGCAGAAGCTGGCGTCCCATCAATGGCTCGGTACCGAGGGTGTGTTCGGGGTCGCCCTGGGGGTGTCCACCACCTTCGTGTTCCTGTTTGTCCTGTTTGGGGCACTGCTGGAAAAAGCCGGGGCGGGCAACTACTTCATCAAAGTAGCCTATGCGTTGCTGGGCCACATGCGTGGTGGTCCCGCCAAGGCCGCCGTGGTGTCCAGTGGCCTGTCCGGGGTGATTTCCGGCTCGTCCATCGCCAATGTGGTGACCACCGGTACCTTCACCATCCCGCTGATGAAACGTGTTGGTTTCCCGGCCACCAAATCCGGGGCCGTCGAGGTGGCCGCCTCCACCAATGGCCAGCTCACGCCACCGATCATGGGGGCCGCCGCGTTCCTGATGGTGGAATACGTGGGTATTTCCTACCTGGAGGTCATCAAGCATGCCATCCTGCCGGCGCTGATCTCCTATATCGCCCTGATCTACATCGTGCACCTGGAAGCCTGCAAGCTGGGTATGAAGGGCATTGAGCGCCTGAACAAGCCAACCCTTGCCCAGCGCATGCTGACCTGGGTGGTGTTGCTGATCGGTCTTATTGCGCTGACCCTGGCGGTCTACTACGGGATTGGCTGGGCCAAGTCACTGATGGGGGAGGCCGCTGTCTGGGTGTTGGGGCCACTGTTGTTGCTGGTCTACATTGCCCTTGTGGGTTACGCGGCGAAATTTCCTCCCCTGGAGTCGGATGACGGCTCCACCGATATGACCGAGCTGCCGGAGGTGGGACCCACGGTCAAGACCGGCCTGTATTTCCTGCTGCCAGTGGTGGTGCTGGTCTGGTGTCTTACCGTCGAGCGCTTCTCGCCCCAGCTGTCCGCCTTCTGGGCGACCATGTTCATGGTGTTTATTGTGCTGACCCAGCGACCCCTGCTGGCCCTGTTCCGCAAGCAGGGGGAGATTCGGCGCTCCATCCGTAATGGCTGGTCCGAGTTGATTCATGCCATGGCCACCGGTGGTCGTAACATGGTGGGTATCGGTGTGGCCACGGCGACCGCCGGCATTGTGGTGGGTACGGTCACCCTGACCGGCATTGGCCTGGTGATGACCGAGTTCGTCGAGTTCATTTCCGGTGGCAACCTGTTGCTGATGCTGATCTTTACGGCCCTGATCAGCCTGCTGCTGGGGATGGGTCTGCCCACCACGGCCAACTACATTGTGGTGTCGACCCTGATGGCGCCGGTGATCGTGACGCTGGGGGCCGAGAACGGCCTGCTGGTGCCGTTGATCGCCGTTCACCTGTTCGTGTTCTACTTCGGCATCCTGGCGGATGACACGCCGCCGGTGGGGCTGGCCGCCTATGCCGCAGCGGCGATATCGGGGGCGGATCCCATCCGCACGGGTGTGCAGGGCTTTGCCTATGACATACGTACCGCCGTGCTGCCGTTCATGTTTATTTTCAATACGCAGTTACTGCTGATTGGCCTGACCGGGCCGCTGGACCTGATCATCACCATTGCCAGTGCGGTGGTGGCCATCCTGGCGTTCTCGGCGGCCACCCAGGGCTACTGGCTGACCCGCAGCTACCGGTGGGAGTCGGCCCTGCTGATCCTGATCGCCTTCACCCTGTTCCGGCCTGGATTCTGGTGGGACCGGATCTACCCGGAATATGAGCAGCGCCCCGGGTCGGAACTGGTGCAGCAGGTGGAGGTACTGGCGGATCAGCCGCGGGTGGATACCATCATGGCCCAGGCCTCCGGTCCGTCGCTTACCGGGGACGAGGAGCGGTCCACCTGGGTCCGGATCCCGTTGTCTGAAGGCGACACCCCGCAGCAGCGTGTGTTGAACATGGGTATCGAGGGTGCTCCCGACGGCGACGTGTACACGGTGGATTTCGTCGGCTTTGACAGCCCCGCCGCCGATGCCGGCCTGGATTTCGGCTGGACCATCAACGCTATCCGGGTTCCCCAGGAGCGTCCCCCCCGGGAGCTGGTCTATATTCCGGCCCTGGCCCTGCTGGGGCTGATTGCCTGGCTGCAGGCTCGGCGCCGGCGTAAGGAAATTCCCCCAGCCCCGGCGCCAGCTACCTGACAGGCCGGCAGATTTCCTGTTAAACTCCGCCCCGATTGAGCCGCACTGGTAGCGCGGCTCCCGCTAACACGTGGTCTTTGGTACGGATCACCGCTGAGAGGAGTTTCCCCATGCCGGTAGTTACTCTGCCTGACGGCAGCCATCGCAGTTTCCCCAATCCCGTCACCGTTCACGATGTGGCCGCTGATATCGGCGCCGGTCTGGCCAAGGCCGCCCTGGCCGGGCGCGTCAACGGCAAGCTGGTGGACACCAGTTACCGTATCGACAGTGACACCGATCTGGCCATCGTCACGGATCGTGACGAAGAGGGGGTTGATGTCATCCGCCATTCCACCGCCCACCTACTGGCGATGGCGGTGAAGGAGCTGTTCCCCGAGGCCCAGGTCACCATCGGCCCGGTGATCGATAACGGCTTCTACTACGACTTCAAGTTCGACCGCCCGTTCACCAACGAGGATCTGGAGCGGATCGAGAAGCGCATGGGCGAACTCGCCAAGCAGGACATTCCCGTGTCACGCTCCGTCATGTCCCGGGACGAGGCCATCAAGCTGTTTCACGACATGGGCGAGGAGTACAAGGTCCGCATCATCGAGGATATTCCGGGTGACGAGGACCTGTCCTTTTACCGCCAGGGCGACTTTATCGACCTGTGCCGCGGCCCCCACGTGCCCAGCACTGGCAAGCTCAAGGCCTTCAAGCTGACCAAGGTGGCTGGTGCCTACTGGCGAGGTGATACCGGCAACGAGCAGTTGCAGCGGGTCTACGGCACCGCCTGGCCCAACAAGAAGGAACTCAAGGCCTACCTGCAGCGCCTGGAAGAGGCCGAGAAGCGGGACCACCGCAAGATCGGCAAGAAGCTGGGCCTGTTCCACATGCAGGAAGAAGCCCCGGGCATGGTGTTCTGGCACCCGGACGGCTGGTCCCTGTATCAGGAAGTGGAACAGTACATGCGCGAAATGCAGCGTCGCCACGGCTACCAGGAAATCAAGACCCCGCAGGTGGTGTCCCGGTCGCTGTGGGAGCGGTCCGGCCATTGGGACAAGTTTCAGGACGACATGTTCACCACCGAGTCGGAAAAATACGATTTCGCCATCAAGCCCATGAACTGTCCCTGTCACATCCAGGTGTTCAACCAGGGTCTGAAGAGTTACAAGGACCTGCCGCTGCGGCTGGCGGAGTTCGGTTCCTGTCACCGCAACGAGGCCTCCGGCGCCCTGCACGGGCTGATGCGGGTGCGTGGCTTTACCCAGGATGACGCCCATATCTTCTGTGAGGAGGATGCGATTCAGCAGGAGGTGTCCAGCTTTATCGCCATGCTTCACGAGGTGTATGCGGACTTCGGCTTCGACCAGATCCTGTACAAGCTGTCCACCCGTCCGGAAAAGCGTGTCGGTTCCGACGAGGTCTGGGACAAGGCCGAAGCGGCCCTGGAAGAGGCCCTGAACCGGGAAGGCGTGGACTGGGAGCTGCTCCCGGGCGAGGGTGCCTTCTATGGCCCCAAGATCGAATTCTCCCTGAAGGACTGCATTGGCCGGGTCTGGCAGTGTGGCACCATCCAGGTGGACTTCTCCATGCCGGGGCGCCTGGGTGCCCAGTACGTGGCGGATAATTCCGAGCGCCGGACACCGGTTATGTTGCACCGGGCGGTCCTGGGGTCCTTCGAGCGGTTTATCGGCATCCTGATCGAGGAATATGAGGGGGCGTTCCCCACCTGGCTGGCACCGACCCAGGTGGCTATCCTGAATATTACGGATCGTCAGGGGGATTATTGCCGAAATCTCGCAGAAAAGTGGCAGAATGCGGGGTATCGGGTAAATGCTGACTTGAGAAACGAGAAGATCGGCTTTAAAATCCGCGAGCATACTTTAAACAAGGTTCCCTATCTGGTCGTTATCGGCGATAAGGAAGTCGATGACGGGGCCGTTGCGGTGAGAACCCGTAAAGGTGAAGATCTCGGAACCATGTCGCCAGAAGCGTTCGAAGACCTGCTGTCAGCAGAAATCGCACGCAAAGGCAGAACCAATACGGAGAACTGACTATCAAACAGCGAGCGAATCGGGGTGGTCGTGCACCAAAAGCACGGATCAACGATAACATTGACGCAACGGAAGTCCGGCTTATTGATGCGGAAGGCAACCAGGTTGGCGTTGTGCCGATCGAAGAGGCTTTGAAGTCAGCTGAAGAAGCGTCTCTGGACCTGGTTCAGGTTACGGATTCCGATCCGATCGTCTGTAAGATAATGGACTACGGCAAGAAGGTCTTCGAGGAGAAGAAGGCCAAGGCCGCTGCGAAGAAAAAGCAGAAGCAGGTCCAGGTCAAAGAAGTGAAATTCAGACCAGGGACGGAAGAAGGGGATTATCAGGTCAAACTACGCAACCTGATACGTTTCCTTGAAAACGGGGACCGCGGCAAAATCACTGTCCGCTTCCGTGGCCGTGAGATGGCACACCAGGAGATCGGTATGCAGCTCATGAACCGCATCGAGCAGGACATTGAGGAGCTGGCCCAGGTAGAGCAACGGCCCAAGATGGAAGGCCGCCAGATGACCATGGTGGTGTCGCCCCGTAAAAAGAAGTAATCCCGAGTTTCAGTCAGGTCCCCCGCTCTGGCGGGGGATTTGTCGTTCAGGATTGCATTTATTGATTGTAAAAAACGAATGCGGAGTTTTAGAAATGTCCAAGATGAAAACCAAGAGTGGAGCCACCAAGCGGTTCAAGAAAACCGCCAAGGGCTTCAAGCATAAGCAGTCCTTCACCAGTCATATCCTGACCAAGAAGAGTCCGAAGCGTAAGCGTCAGCTGCGCGGCACCAAGCTGGTTGCCAAGTCGGACGTTGCTTCCATCAAGCGTATGATCGCCGGTTAATTAACAGGTCTGGAGAAGGAAATAGTTTATGGCACGTGTAAAGCGTGGCGTGGTAGCACGCCGTCGTCACAAGAAGATCATGAAGCAGGCCAAGGGTTACTACGGTGCCCGTAGCCGTGTTTTCCGGGTAGCCAAACAGGCGGTCATCAAGGCGCATCAGTATGCCTACCGTGACCGTCGTAACCGCAAGCGTGCGTTCCGGGCCCTGTGGATCTCCCGGATCAACGCCGGCGCCCGCGCCAATGGCCTGTCCTACAGCCGGCTGATCGCCGGTCTGAAGAAGGCTGAAGTGGAAATCGATCGCAAGGTTCTGGCCGATCTGGCCATGAACGAGCAGCAGGCGTTTACTGCTGTCGTGGAGAAGGCAAAAGCGGCGCTCTGATCGCCGGGCTCTTTCGACGAGTTTCGATCGATGGGTGACCGTTTCGGCGGTCACTCCCTGACAGGGGAAGGGCGCGCTCTTCCCCTGTTCTTGTTTGGGGCGGCTGAAAACCGACAGTTTCGATCGCAGTAGACACTATCCGGATAATTGAGGGAGCTTCCGAAAAGCGTCATCGGTCAGGGTTCGCCGACTGGCCTTTCCGGAAACTCCCTGTGGTTTGGAGCAGGCATCAATGGAAAACCTGGAGCAACTTGTTCAGGACGGGCTCACGGCTGTCAAGAACGCGGAAAGTTTGCAGGCGCTGGATCAGATCCGGGTGGAATACCTGGGCAAGAAGGGCGTGATCACCCAGCAGGCAAAGACCCTGGGCAAGCTCAGTGCTGAAGAGCGCCCCGCCGCCGGCCAGAAGATCAACGAGGCCAAGGGCCGGGTGGAAGAAGCCATCAACGCCCGTCGCGCCAGCCTTGAGGAAGCCGCCATCGCCGACCGGCTGGCCCGGGAATCCATTGACGTGACCCTGCCGGGACGCGGCCAGGACCTGGGTGGCCTGCATCCGGTGACCCGCACCCTGCAGCGGATCGAGCAGTTCTTCGGTAACGCCGGTTACACCGTCGAGCAGGGGCCGGAGATTGAGGACGATTACCACAACTTCGAGGCCCTCAATATTCCGGGGCATCACCCGGCCCGTGCCATGCACGATACCTTCTATTTCAATCCGGGTACCCTGCTGCGGACCCACACTTCCCCGGTACAGATCCGCACCATGGAGGCCGGCAAGCCGCCGTTCCGCATGATCTGCCCGGGCCGGGTCTATCGCTGCGATTCCGACATGACCCATACCCCCATGTTCCATCAGGTGGAAGGGCTGCTGGTGGAGAAGGATGTCAGCTTCGCCGACCTCAAGAGCACCATCGAGGAATTCCTGCGGGTGTATTTCGAGCGGGATTTGCAGGTGCGTTTCCGTCCGTCCTATTTCCCGTTCACTGAGCCATCCGCCGAGGTGGATATCGAGTGGGGGCGTGAGGAAGACGGCAGCATCAAGTGGCTGGAAATCATGGGCTGCGGCATGGTCCATCCCAAGGTGTTTGAGCACTGCGGCATTGATGCCGAGGAGTACCGGGGCTTTGCCTTCGGCCTGGGGGTCGAGCGTCTGGCCATGCTGCGCTACGGGGTGAACGACCTGCGCATGTTCTTCGACAACGACCTGCGTTTCCTGCGTCAGTTCCGTTAATCACACCAGGAGTTGTTCAGAGGCTCCCCCAGACAACATCGCATCAGGACAAGGCATTTACCATGAAATTTAGCGAAAAGTGGCTGCGTGAGTGGGTTAATCCGGCCATTGGCACCCAGGAACTGATGGACCAGATCACCATGGCGGGTCTGGAAGTGGATGGTTTCGAGTCGGTCGCCGGGGCGTTTACCGGTGTCGTCGTGGGTGAGGTCAGGTCCGTGGCGCCACACCCGGATGCCGACAAGCTAAGAGTGTGTGAGGTCAGCAGCGGCGACGGGACGGTCCAGGTGGTTTGTGGTGCCCCCAACGTGCGGGAAGGCCTGAAGGCACCGTTTGCCGTGGTGGGCGCGGTACTGCCCGGGGACTTCAAAATCAAGGCGGCCAAACTCAGGGGGCAGCCGTCCAATGGCATGCTGTGCGCCGAGTCGGAGCTGGGCCTGTCCGACGACGGTGCCGGCCTGATGGAACTCCCGGCTGATGCGCCTGTGGGCCAGGACCTGCGGGAGTACCTGGGGCTGGACGATATCACCATTGATGTGGACCTGACCCCGAACCGGGCGGATTGCCTGTCCCTGCGCGGCCTGGCCCGGGAGGTGGGTGTGCTGACCGGCGAGCCAGTGGAGGAGCCGGAACTGACGCCGGTGCCGGCCAGTCACGACGAAAAACCGGCCATTGCCGTTGACGCCCCGGCGGCGTGCCCCCGTTACCTGGGCCGGATCGTGCGTAATGTGGACCTGTCCGTCGCTACCCCTCTGTGGATGGTGGAGAAGCTGCGCCGCAGTGGTATCCGCTCCATTGATCCGGCGGTGGATATCACCAACTACGTGATGCTGGAACTGGGGCAGCCCCTGCACGCCTTTGACCGCGCCGAGATCGATGGCGGCATCGTGGTGCGTATGGCAGGGCAGGACGAGGAACTGGTGCTGCTTGATGGCCAGACCGTGAAGCTGACCCCGGATACGCTGGTCATTGCCGATCACGCCAAGCCCCTGGCCATTGCCGGCGTCATGGGCGGTGAGCACTCGGGGGTCACCGAAAAGACCCGTGACCTGCTGCTGGAAGCAGCCTGGTTCGAGCCGATCGCCATGGCGGGCAAGGCCCGGGAGTATGGTCTGCATACCGACGCCTCCCACCGCTTCGAGCGGGGCGTCGACTATGAGCTGGCCCGCAGCGCCATGGAGCGGGCGACGGCACTGTTGCTTGAGATAACCGGCGGCGAGGCCGGTGAGATCGTGGAGGTGGTCAGTCAAGAGCACCTCCCCGAGGCGGCCCGGGTCACCCTGCGGTCCGACCGCCTGAACGCCGTACTGGGCATGAGCATTGATGTGGCACGGGTGGAAGACATCCTCACGCGGCTGGGGCTGGCCATTGTCGACCAGACCGGTGATCGCTGGACGGTCAGTGTGCCCAGCTACCGGCCCGATATCAGCATCGAGGAAGACCTGATCGAGGAAGTGGGGCGGGTCTATGGCTACAACAACCTGCCGGTGACCGAGCCGGTGGGGTCGCTGGCCATGCGTCCGGCGAAGGAGGCCGTGCGTCCGGTGTCCGCTGTGCGCAACTTCTTCGTCGCCTGCGGGTACCAGGAAGCCATCACCTACAGCTTCGTGGACCCGAAGGTCCAGGAAATCCTGGACCCGGAACGGGAGGGGATCGACCTGGCGAACCCCATTTCCGCTGATCTGGCGGTGATGCGTACCACTCTCTGGAGTGGTCTGGTCAAGACCCTGGAATACAACCAGAAGCGCCAGCAACCCCGGATCCGTCTGTTCGAGACCGGCCTGCGGTTCGTGAAGGACGGCGATGGCATCGAACAGCGGCCCATGCTGGCCGGCATTGTGACCGGCGGGCAACTGCCTGAAAACTGGGCCAATGGCCGCCGCGACGCTGATTTCTTCGATGTAAAGGGCGAGCTGGAATCCCTGTTCAGCCTGTTGGGTGTGGAGGTCCGCTTCGCCGCCGGCCAGCACCCGGCGCTGCATCCGGGGCAGACGGCAGAGCTGGTCCTGGGTGACCAGCGGGTGGGCTGGCTGGGGGCCATGCATCCCCAGGTGCAGAAAAAACTGGATCTGAATGGCACGATCCTTATGTTTGAGCTATTCTTGGATTCAATCGTTTCCGGATATGTGCCTAATTTCAAAGAATTTTCAAAATACCCTGAAGTTCGCCGGGATTTGGCTATTATTATCGGAAATGAGATTGCGTTTGCAGACGTTGACCGGGTTGTTCGCAACAATGCAGGTGATCGTCTCAACGCGTTGCGTGCGTTTGATGTCTATGAGGGCGAAAAACTGGGCGAAGGTAAACGAAGCCTGGCGCTCAGCCTGTTCTGGCAGCATCCCGAGCGCACACTCAATGACGACGAAGTGCATGAGTTCTTCGACAGGGTGGTGAATGCCCTGCAGGAAGAGCTGGGGGCGACACTGAGGAGCTAGAAATGGCGGCTTTGACAAAAGCGGAGATGGCGGAGAGGCTTTACGAGGAACTTGGCCTGAACAAGCGGGAAGCCAAGGAAATGGTGGAGGCCTTTTTCGACGAGATCAGAGACGCACTCAGCCATAATGAGCAGGTGAAACTGTCCGGGTTTGGCAATTTCGATCTGCGTGACAAGAAGCAGCGACCGGGACGGAACCCGAAAACCGGGGAAGAGATTCCCATCAGCGCACGCCGCGTGGTGACTTTCCGGCCGGGACAGAAGTTGAAACAGAAAGTAGAGACCTATGCTGGAAGCCAGTAATAACAACGAACTCCCGGCCATCCCCGGCAAACGTTACTTCACCATCGGTGAGGTAGCGGACCTTTGCCAGGTCAAGGCCCATGTGTTGCGGTACTGGGAGCAGGAGTTTCCCCAGTTGTCGCCGGTCAAGCGCCGGGGTAATCGCCGTTACTACCAGCGTGCGGACGTGATCACCATACGCCAGATCCGCAGCCTGCTGTACGATCAGGGGTACACCATTGGTGGCGCCAAGCAGAAGCTGAGCAGTCATGAGATCAAGGAAGATACCAGTCAGTACAAACAACTGATCCGGCAGACGATCACCGAGCTTGAGGATGTCCTGGACGTGCTCAATTCACCGGTCAGATAGCGGTGGTGATAACAAGGTCCCTGTCAGCAACGGGTAAACCGGCCTCCGAGGCCGGTTTTTTGTGTCTGGGCGGGCAATAAAGGGAACACCATAGCCGTTGAACGGCAGGCGAACCTTGGCTAGATTGATGAACAGGAACCTTCCGTGGAGGTATCGGTCATGACATCGGACATCCCTTTCCATCGCGCTTTCGAGAACCGCATGCAGGCACTGGGTTTACCGGTGGCGCCGGAGCCCTTTGAGCATTTCACCCGGGCGGTCTCCAATGCCTCCCAGATGGCGGCGGTGGTGGGCCTGCTGGAGGAGCGGTCCACGGTGAGGGAACTGGTCAGGCGCACCCTGGGCCTGGAAAAGCTGATGGTGGCCGGGGACTTCAATGCCCGGGCTTATACCGCGGGCGTTATCAGCAGTATCGCCCTGGCGTCCGGCCAGGTCCGGGATGGCCGGGCGCCCATGGGGGAGCTGTTCCGCTTTACCTTCCAGCACAGGCTCCAGTTTCCCGGCTGGCAACTGGTGTTCATGATGAACCCGGCCCTGACCAACTCCAGCGCCGACAATGCCCACGCCTTTGGTAATCGTGCCCATCAGGTGGCCTGATGGAGGCTTGTCGGGTGTGTTACCGCTACCGTGAAAGGACAACCCGTGGCTGATTCCCTGCCTTTCTCCCAGGCCTGTGAGAACAACCGGCAACCCATCCTGGAGCAACTGGGCCAGGTGCTCACCGAACCGGCCACGGTGCTGGAGATCGGCACGGGTACCGGTCAGCATGCCGAGTACATCGCCAGCCGGTTGCCGCACCTGCACTGGCTGCCCACCGATCACCCTGACAACCTGTGGATGTGCCGTCAGCGCCTTGAACAGGCGGACCTGGCCAATATCGACGACCCGAGATTGCTGGATGTGGGCAACAGGCCCTGGCAGTTACCGCCCTTTGACCATGCCTTTACCGCCAACACCAGCCATATCATGGCCTGGGAGGAAGTCTGCCGGATGTTCGAGGGTGTGGCAGAGCGCCTGCCCGTCGGTGGCACTTTCTGTCTGTACGGCCCGTTTAACTACCATGGCACCTTCACCAGCGATAGTAACCGCGATTTTGATCGCTACCTCCGTGCCCGGGCCGGGCATATGGGATTGCGGGATATTGACCAGGTTACCGCGCTGGCCTCGGAGCTGGGCCTGGCGTTGAAACACGACGCCGGGATGCCGGCCAACAACCGGTTCCTGGTGTTCGAAAAGATCCGTTGAACCTCTCCCTGACTGAATCGTTGCCTATGACCCGGGCGATCTGGTCGGGTGGGGGTGCTTGTTGTCCCTGAGACTGAACGTATTCCGGAGGAGTGGGAACCACTATGATGACCTGGGCAATACTGGCGGCAGGCCTCATTCTGCTGATTGTCGGTGCGGAGATTCTGGTAAAGGGGGCGGCCCGGCTGGCCGCCAGTATGGGCATGCCCGCCCTGGTGATTGGTCTGACGGTGGTGGCGTTCGGAACCAGCGCCCCGGAACTGGCGGTCAGTGTGAAATCCGCCTGGTCCGGGGAAACGGAACTGGCCATCGCCAATGTGGTCGGCTCGAATATCTTCAACATCCTGTTCATCCTGGGGCTGGCGGCCCTGGTATCGCCGCTGATGGTTTCCCGTCAACTGATCCGGCAGGACGTGCCGATCATGATCCTGGTCTGCGCCGTTGCCGCACTGATGGCCTGGAACGGCACGCTGGCGGTCTGGGAAGCCGGTACCCTGTTTGCAGGCCTGGTGGTGTATACGGTCTTCCTGTTTGTCCAGGGGCGCCGTAACAACGGTGTGGCCCAGGGCGAGGAAGTCGCCCAGGAGACAGTGCCGACATGGCGGAACCTGGTGTTGGTGCTGGCGGGGCTGGCACTGCTGGTCATGGGCTCCCGCTGGTTGGTCGAGAGTGCCGTGGCTATTGCTTCCTCCCTGGGTGTGAGCGAGGCGGTTATCGGTCTGACCATTGTGGCGGCCGGTACTTCGCTGCCGGAGGTCATGACATCGATCATGGCCACGGTGAGGGGGCAGCGGGACATCGCCATTGGTAACGTGGTAGGCAGCAATGTCTTCAACGTGCTCTGCGTACTGGGCCTGTCCGGGCTGGTATCGCCGGAACCGCTGGTCGCTGGCAGTCAGTTGGCCACCCTGGATATTCCGGTCATGGTGGGGGTTGCGATGCTTTGCCTGCCGCTGTTCTTCACCGGTGCATCGCTGACCCGTTTTGAGGGCGCGCTGTTCCTGGTGCTCTACGTCAGCTACGTCTGGTACACGGTGGCCCTGACCCTGGGAGTCTCCTACCTGCTGATGATGCAGACAGTGCTGATCTATGGGCTGGTGCCCCTGGTGCTGATCGTGGTGGCGGGTTGTCTGGTCAGGGATCTGCGGGAACGTCGGGCCGCCCGCTGAGAGGGCGGAATCATCGGGCCGGGAGTGTCTGCGCGACGTTCCGCCGCGCAGACTCCAGGGGGTTACTCTCCGCGGCGATACGGATCCTGGTTGTAGGACTTGACCTCGGCCCGTGCCACCACGTTGTGGTGAACTTCGTCCGGGCCGTCCGCCAGGCGCAGGGTACGCTGCTTGGTGTACATGTCCGGCAGCGGTGACCACTGGCTGACACCGGTGGCGCCGTGGATCTGGATGGCCTCGTCGATGATCTTGCAGACCTTCTCCGGCACCATGGCCTTTGCCATGGATACCCAGATGCGGGCCTCCTTGTTACCGAGCACGTCCATGGCCTTGGCGGCCTTGAGAACCATCATGCGCATGGCCTCGATCTCGATGCGGGCCCGGGAGATGGTTTCCATGTTCTTGCCCAGGTCCAGGATCGGGCGGCCAAAGGCCTCGCGGCTCTGGCCACGCTCGATCATCAGGTCCAGTGCTTTTTCAGCGGCGCCGATGGAGCGCATGCAGTGATGGATACGGCCCGGACCGAGGCGGAGCTGGGAGATTTCGAAACCCCGGCCTTCACCCCAGAGGATGTTCTCCTTGGGCACACGGACATTGTCCAGCGTGATATGCATGTGGCCATGGGGGGCGTCGTCGTGTCCAAAGACGTTCATCGGGCCCACGACGGTCAGCCCCGGCGCATCCATGGGCACCAGGATCTGTGACTGCTGGCGGAAAGCTTCCGCCTCCGGGCTGGTCTTGACCATGCAGATCATGATCTTGCAGCGGGGGTCGCCGGCACCGGAGATGTAGTACTTCTCACCGTTGATGACCCACTCATCGCCATCCAGTACCGCGCTGGTTTCGATGTTGCGGGCGTCGGAGGATGCCACATGGGGTTCGGTCATGCCGAAGCAGGAACGGATCTCGCCGTTGAGCAGGGGTTTGAGCCACTTCTCTTTCTGTTCCGGGGTGCCGACACGCTCCAGCACCTCCATGTTGCCGGTGTCCGGCGCGGAGCAGTTGAGGGTCTCGGAGGCCAGGGGATTCTTGCCCAGTTCCACGGCCAGGTAGGCGTAGTCCAGGTTGGACAGGCCCTGACCGGTCTCGGCATTGGGCAGGAAGAAGTTCCACAGGCCGGCTTCCTTGGCCTTCTGCTTGGCACCTTCCAGCAGTTCCAACTGACCGGGAGCATAGCTGAACCGGTCGGCACGACCCGCGCCCAGGCGCTCGAACTCATCCAGTATCGGGTCGACATTGTCACGGATATGCTTCTTGACCGCCTCCAGCAGGGGGCGGGATTTTTCCGACATGGTCAGGTCATTCATTTCCGGGGGCGTTGTTGTGCTATCCACCGTTGGTTTCTCCTTGGTTGCGGGTCATCGGGACCCGGTTGTCGTTGTCTCTGGTGGCCGGTCTATGGCGACCACCGGCCTCTATTCAGCTGAGTCCTGGCAAAGGCGTTGCAGTGTCTTGCGGTCAAGCTTTCCAGTGCCGCCCCGGGGCAGGGGCTCATCCCGGAACCAGAGCTTTTCCGGTAGCTTGAAGGCGGCCAGTTTCTTTCCCAGCACCTCCAGGATGTCATTCTGATCGGTCGAGGCGCCTTCGCGCAGATAGATGGCAGCCCCAACAATTTCCCCCAGCCGCGGGTCCGGCACCGGAAAGACACAGGCTTCCGCCACGGCGGGATGTTCATGCAGGGCACCTTCCACCTCAAGACAGGATATGTTCTCGCCGCCCCGGATGATAATGCTTTTCTTGCGGTCGACAATGTAGATCAGGCCGGTCTCGTCCACGCGGGCGAGGTCGCCAGTATACAGCCATCCATCGCGCAGGGTTGAGGTGGTTTCCTCCGGCAGGTTCAGGTAGCCGCGCATGTTGGCGGGGCTGCGAACCGTGAGTTCTCCCACTTCGCCGGTGGCCACTTCCCGGCCACCGGCATCGACGATCCGCATCTCCTGCAACGGCGGTGTCAATCGTCCGGCGGCTTCGGGATTGGCCACATAGTCCGGGCCGCTGATGAGGATGCCCAGGGAATTGGTCTCGGTCATCCCCCAGCCGGAAGCAGGACTGGCGGCGGGAAAGCGCTGGCTGATTTCGTCCACCTGGGAGGCGGGGCGTTTGGCGCCACCAGCGCCGACGGTTTCCAGTGAGCCGAGGTCGGCGCCGGACTTTTCCGCCGCCGCAATCAGGTCCGCCGACTGCGTGGGAACCCCCACGAAGCGGGTTATCCCTTCCTGCCGAATGAGGTTTACGGCATCTTCCGCATCCCACTTGTACATCAGAACCAGCTTGGCCCCCAGCGCGACTCCCTGCAGGAACATGGAATGCAGCGCGGTGACATGGAACAGGGGCGTGACCACCAGCGCGGCGGGCGTTGTCGACAGTGTGGCGGCGCCTTCGGGATCCATCAGGGCGGCCACCTCCTTGCCCATCACCCAGGAATGGACCGATGAGATGGCGCCCCGGTGGGTCAGCAGCACGCCCTTGGGACGCCCGGACGAGCCGGATGAGTACATGACCGCAAAGTCGTCGTCCGGGGCAATGGCGGTCGTGGGCCAGGAGGTGTCCGTGGACCGGGCCAGCAGGCCGGTGTAGTCGAGGGGGCCGTTGGCGTCGTGTACCGCCACCTGGGTGACACCGAGGCGGTGCGCTTGAGTCTCCAGGGCCTGGTGGCGGTCCCGGTCGGAAAACACGATGCTGGCGCCACTATCCTCAAGGGCGAACGCCAGTTCATCCCCGGACCACCAGGCATTCAGCGGCACCATGACGGCCCCGGTCGAGACGATAGCCATGATAAGCACCGCCATTTCCGGGTAGTTGCGCATGGCAATGGCAACACGATCCCCCGGCTGCACCCCCAGTTCCCCGGTCAGGGCATGGGCCATGCGGTTCACCTCATTGGCAAACGCCCGGTACGACCACCGGCTGTCGCCGTATACCAGCAGTTCCCTCTCCTCAAAGGACTCCACCGCCGTCCGGAGCAGTGCCCTCAGGTGATCCGGGGCATTGGCAAAGACCGTGTAGGGGACGCCCCGGATCACTGTCTCGGTTACCTGAAACCGGGGATCCGTGGCGACCACATGGGCGATGGCTTCATTGCGGGTCATGGGGTTGCTGGTTGACGTTGGCCGGGTAGGGGCAGAGGGCATGGAGTTCACCGATACAGGAGGTGTTGTTGTAAGGCTGACATCTGTCAGCTAACGCTAAAGCGCCAATGCGACGCTGTCAATTATAAATCGAGCATATGCTCTATTTAATGATGGGAAGGCGGTATATCTGTTGACGTTCCATGGTCGATCTTCTAGCCTGACAAACGTCAGGAAACCACCAAAATTGACACGTGACCGGTTTGCAGTGCTTCTGTAACGGTTGCTGAAGATAAAAACAATAGGCTCCACGGAGACCGCATCATGACCAAGATAAAGACCTCCCGCTCCTTTCTTTCAATGACCGCTGCCGTGGCACTGGGTGTCTCTGCCGGTGTTGCCCAGGCAGAGGACTACGACCTGCCACGACTGCTGGTGATTGGTACCCCCGGCACCGCCAGTGGCAGTTTCGCCTCCACCAACGGCTGGGCACCGGTGCTTCAGGAGCAGACCGGAACCGTTGCGCGCATCGTGCCGGAAGACAGCGAAACCCAGCGCTACAAGCGTCTCACCGATCGTCAGGACATCACCATGAGTTCGGTGTCGTCGGCGGAAATGCGTTTCCAGATTGAGGGTATTGGCGCCTATGCCGGCACCAAGCCGGTTGCCCAGCGCGTGGTCTGGCACCATAACGATACGCCCTGGGGCTTTGTGGTCTCCGGGGATTCGGATATCCAGACCATGGATGACCTCAAGAAAGGTGGCGTACGCGTCGCCCAGGGGGCGTTTTCTCCGCCCATGACCACGGCGGTCCAGAAGGCGCTCCCCGCCTATCTCGGGCTTTCCGATGAAGAGGCCGATGAACTGCTTGAGTTTGTGCCGGCCAGCAGCTATGTGGAGAACTGTCGGTCCGTGGTGGAGGGCAAGGCCGATGTGGCCTATTGCGCCAGCATCAGCTCGGTGCTGTCTGAAATGGAAGGGGCCCCCGGCGGTATCCGGTGGCTGAACATGGACCAGGATAACAAGGAAGCCTGGAGCGGCTACCTTGAACACCGTCCGATGATCATACCCACAGAAATCAGCATGGGCGTTTCCAGTGCCAAGGGCGTGGATGGCCTGGCGTCCAACTTCCTGTATGCCGTCCCGGCGGATGCGGACGAGGAATTCGCCTACAACATGGCGAAATGGTTCCACCAGGGATTCCCCGACTACAAGGGCACCCATGCCCTGGCAACACGCATGGATGTGGAGATCTTCCGCGATTACCTGGACCGCTCGCCGCTGCCGGTCCACGAGGGCACGGTGCGTTACCTGAAGGAGATTGACGTCTGGACGGAAGAGGACGAGGCCAGGAACAACGAGGCCATCGCCAAGATGGACAAGTGGATCGAGGCCCGCAAGGCGGCCCTGGCGGAAGCCCGGGACAAGCGCGTGACGCCGGACTATAACAACGAGGAATTCATGGCCATCTTCGAGAAGCACACCGAGGGCCTGGAAGGTTTCCGCTCACGGCTGTGATCGTGTGGTGTCGGTCACCGGGCTGACAACCTCAGCCCGGTGACCGGTGTTCGGTTTTTTACGTTTGTCCCTACTTATCCGGCGGATGCGCTATGACTGATACCACCTCTCCCCCTGATGAAAGCGCCGTAGCGGGTTCCGAAGTAACCCGCCTGGGTGATCTCTACTCATGGCAAAGCATTGTTTTTGTCATTCTGAGCATTTGCGGCCTGCTGTCTGGCCTGGCCTATATCTTCGGCTTCACCTGGGACGGCCAGCGGCTGCTTGAGGGTGAATACTACTGGGCCTTCATCGGCTTCTTCGCGGCGGCGGCGTTTATCGCGCTGCCAGGCCGGGCAGGGCAGAAGAAGGTGCCCTTCTACGATGTGATTGCGGCGGTGGTGATTATCGCCATCAGCTTCTACTTTGCCTCCAACGCCTGGGATATGGTGCAGGCGGGCTGGAGCAACCTCTACCTGGGGGTAGTGGTGTGGCTGATGATGATGGAACTGGCCCGGCGCAGCGGTGGTATACCGTTCCTGCTGGTGGTGGTCCTGCTGGGGATGTATCCCCTGGTGGCGGACTATTTCCCCGGCCTGCTGATGGGCATTCCCTACGAGTTCGAGTACATGATCGAGGCCCATGTTTTCCGGGCCGAGGGCATGATGGGCATCACCACCAAGATCGTGGCGGAGATCATCCTGGGCTTCCTGGTGTTTGCCGGTGTGTTGCTGGCCACGGGGGCCGGTGGCTTCTTCATTGACCTGGCCAATGCCAGCTTTGGTCGCTATCGCGGTGGTCCGGCCAAGGTGGCGGTGGTTGCCAGTGGTTTCATGGGCAGCCTGTCGGGCTCCGTGTTCTCCAACATCGCCGGTACCGGATCGATCACCATCCCCACCATGAAGAAGGTGGGGTACCCGGCCCACTATGCGGGGGCGATCGAGGCCTGTGCCTCCATGGGCGGCGCGGTGATGCCACCGGTGATGGGGGCGATCGCCTTCGTCATGGCCATCACCATTGGCGTGGACTACGCCACCATCATGATCGCGGCGATTCTGCCGTCATTGCTGTTCTACTTCGGCCTGCTCCTGCAGGTGGACGCCTATGCCGCGCGCACCGGGCTCAAGGGCATGCCGAAGGAGCAGCTTCCCTCGGTCCGCAAGGTTCTCCTCAAGGGTTGGCCGTTCCTGTCGGTGATGGTCTTCCTGATCTGGGGGCTGTTGTACATGCGTTGGGAGTACTACACGCCCTGGTACGCCTGCCTGTTGATGATCGGCCTGTCGTTCCTGCAGCGGGACACCCGCATGACGCCCCGGAAGTTCTACGATGCGATCCGGCAGATCGGTGTGCTGATTACCCAGACGGCGGCTATCATCCTGCCGATTGCCTTCGTGGTGAGTGCGCTGACCATCACCGGCGTGACCGGCTCGGTGACTTCCGGACTGGTGAGTCTCGGTGGCGGCAACCTTTACCTGATCATCTTCTTCGGGGTGGTGGCCTGCTTCATCATGGGGATGGCCGGGCTGGCCATCGTGGCGTATATCTTCCTGGCGGTCACCCTGGCGCCGGCTATCACCCAGATCGGTGGGCTGGATACCATCGCCGTACACTTCTTCATCGTGTACTACGCCATGCTGTCGGCGATCACGCCGCCGGTGGGCGCTGCGGCCTTCCTGGCAGGCACCATTGCCGGGGCCAAACCCATGAGAACATGCTTTACCGCCATGCGGCTGGGTGTGGTGATCTATTTCATCCCGCTATTCTTCCTGTTCCAGCCCGCGCTGGTACTGCAGGGAGACCTGACCCCGCTGCTCTATGTGCTGCCATCCATTGTGGTGGGCATCATGCTGATTTCCGGTGGTTTCGAGGGATACCTGCTGGGCGTTGGCCGGGTACCGTCCATGGTGAGGTTGCCGCTGCTGGCGGTGGGCTTCGCCTTCAGTTTCCCCGGTTTCTGGACGACCATGATCAGCGGTGCCCTGGCGGTACTGCTGGTGGGTTATCTCTGGCGGTATAACAAGGCACAGCCAGCCTTGGCCTGACGATTGTCCCGGCGCCGGTTACTCCGGCGCAACGGCCGCCGGTGGCGCGATCGCGCGCCACCGCCCGTCTCCGGGTCGTACCGTCCGCGCGTACATCGCGCTGACCAAGCCGCGGGTGCTCGAGCTGCTGCTGGTGACCACGGTGCCCGTGATGATCCTCGCGCAGAACGGTCTGCCGAATCTCTGGCTGGTGCTGGCGACCGTGATCGGCGGATCCCTGAGCGCCGGATCGGCCGCGGCGTTCAACATGTACCTCGACCGCGACATCGACGCGCACATGCAGCGCACCGAGAACCGCCCCCTCGTGACGGGCGAGGTCACCCCGCGCGGCGCGCTGGTGTTCGCCTGGACGCTCGCCGTGGCATCCACTCTCTGGCTCCTGCTGACCACCAACCCGCTCGCCGCGGGGCTGTCGGCGGGCGCGATCTTCTTCTACGTCGTGATCTACACGATGATCCTCAAGCGCCGCACCGAGCAGAACATCGTCTGGGGCGGCATCGCCGGGTGCTTCCCGGTGCTGATCGGCTGGACCGCGGTGACCGGGTCGCTGTCGTGGACGCCGTTCGTGCTGTTTCTCCTGGTGTTCCTGTGGACCCCGCCCCACTACTGGCCGCTGTCGATGAAGTACCGGGGCGACTACGCCGAGGTCGATGTGCCGATGCTCGGTGCCACCCGCACCGGCTCGCAGGTCGGACTCCAGGTCATCCTCTACGCCTGGGCGACCGTGGCCTGCTCGCTGCTGCTCATCCCCGTCGCCGGCATGGGGCTGGTCTACACCGTCTCGGCCGTGGTGTTCGGCGGCTGGTTCATCTACGAGTCGCACCGTCTGTACAACCGCGCGGTGCGCGGCACCGAGCCGCGCCCGATGCGGGTCTTCCACGCCTCGATCTCATACTTGACGCTCCTGTTCGTCGCCATCGCGGTCGACCCGCTGCTTCCCTTCTGAGTCCGCGGACGCCTCACCTCCTGTGAGTCCGGGCTCGCGTCGCCGCCGCTGAGTGGCGCGCTCGCGCGGGGTTGTCCGTGCCGCGGTCCGGCGCGCCCGCTCCCGCTCCAGCCCCGCCCGGCCCGGCTCCAGCTCCCCGTCCTCAGGACGCTCCGCGCGGAGAATCCGTCTTGCCGCGGTCTCTTCGCGATTCTCGGACCGTGCGTGGGCCGATCGCCGAGTCTGCGAGGTCGTCAACCTCTCCTCCCCAGCCGCCGACCTCGTGAAGTCCTCCCCAGATCTGCCGCCCGCATCCGTGCAACCGTGGGTCGGCAGCGAGGATCGACGCGTGATCACATCGAAGACGGCGCAGCAGCTCGATCAGCTCCAGCGGACAGCCCTCGCCCACGGCGGCGTCGTGCGGACCGCGCGGCTGATACAGGAGGGGGTGAGCCGGCACACACTGGTCACGGCGCGGGAATCGGGTCTGCTGCTTCCCCTTCGTCGAGGATGGGTCGCGACGCCCGGCGCCGACGCGGAGCTGATCGCCGCAGCCCGATGGGGCGTCGTTCTGACTTGCGTGACGTCGGCGCGACGCCACGGCCTCTGGGTCCTCGCCGAGGAACGCGCGCATGTCGCGTGCCCGCCCCATGCCACGGGCGCACGGCCCGATCGCGTCACGGTGCACTGGGCGAAGCCGCTGGTTCCGCGGCACCCGGACGACCTCGTGGACCCCGTTCCGAACGCCCTCGTCCTCGCTGCGTCATGTCTTCCCCGCGAGGAGGCGCTCGCCATATGGGAGTCCGCCTTCCGGAAGGGGATGATCGATGCGACGGTTCTGGGCCGGATGAACCTTCCACCCGCCGCGCGAGGCCTGCTCGCCCTCGCTCGGCCCTTCTCCGACTCGGGCTTGGAGACGATCTTCATCGTGCGGTTGCGCTGGCTCCCGGTCGCGATCACCCCACAGGTCTGGCTGGCGGGCAAGCCCGTCGATTTCCTCATCGGCGACCGCCTCGTCGTCCAGATCGACGGCGGTCACCACGTCGGCGCGCAACGCGCTCGGGACAACGCTCACGACGCCGAGCTGATGCTCCTCGGTTACCACGTCATCCGGGTGGGCTACGTTGAAGTCGTCGAGGAATGGCCCGCTGTTCAGCGACGAATTCTCGATGCGGTCGCCCAGGGACTGCATCTCGCTCGCTGACACGGAGATTCGATTCTCCGACGGAGTTTTGACACGCATCCGACCGTGTCAAGACCGATCTCCGTGCACCGCAGGGGGTCGCTAGTGAGAAGGATGCCGCGGAGCGGCGCACCACCGGCGACGCGCGGCGCTCGGCTGACAGCGCTGCGCTCGAACCCGCGAGCAAGCGGGAGCGCGCCTCAGGCGCCGACGCCGGCGCGGTCGTCGGACACGTCACGCGCGTCGGCCGGCACGGGGCCGGCCGCGGGCCGGGACAGGTGCAGCACGACGGCGGTCATGGCCGCCGCGGTGAGCGCCGCGAGGACCATGTGGATGCCCACCGCCAGGATCGGCAGACCGTTGCGGGCCTGGAACAAACCGACCGCGATCTGGACCAGTTCCGCCGCGAGCAGGACGATGCTCCACCGTGCGAGCAGCGGGGTGCGGTCGCGCTGCCGCCACGCGCCGATGACGAGGGCCACGGTGAGAGCGAACAGCGCGTAGCTCGGCCAGGCGTGGATGTGCTCGAGCAGCTCGGCGTCGAACCCGCTCCGGCCGGCGTCGGCGTCGCCCGAGTGCGGCCCCGCCCCGGTGGTCAGGATGCCGAAGACGATCGTCACGACGAGGGCGGCGACGGCGCCCCGAGCCGTCCACCGCAACCCCGAGGGCACCGCGGACTCGCGGGGGTGCTCGGGGCGGTTCATCCGCACGAGGAAGGCGGCGGTGACGCACACCAGCACGACCGAGACGACGTAGTGGAATCCCACGATGAACGGGTTCAAGCCGGTGAGCACGGTGATGCCTCCGACGAGCGCCTGGGCGACCACCCCGATCAGCACCAGCCAGGCGAGGAGCACGAGGTCGCGGCGCGCGGGCGTCGTGCGGACGGATCGGACCGCGGCGGCGATCACCGCCGCGAGCAGGACGCCGTTGGCGAGAGGGCCTGCCGGGATGTCGAGAGCGATGCCGAGCGCGACGGCGGCTCCCGCTCCCGCGATTCCGCCGGCAGCGAACCACAGGGTCGGCACCAGAGCCCGGCGACCGCCCGTGTGGAGCACGATGAGGATCACGACGGCCAGCGCGAGGATCCCCACCACACCCGTCAGCGTCCGGTTCCCGAACTCGATCACGCCGTGGATCCCCATCTCGGGGGTCGGGACGATCGATTCGGCGGTGCACCGGGGCCAGGTGGGGCAACCGAGGCCCGACCCGGTCAGCCGGACGGCCCCGCCGGTGCCGATGATGAGGACTTCGGCGATGAAGGACAGCCACGCGAACACGCGCAGCGGACGGCTGATCCGACCCGGCAGCCGGCGCGGACGAATCGACTCGGGCGCGGGCGCGGACATGGCGGACCTCCTGGGTCGGATGCCGCCCGGGCTGCCGGCGCGGGCCGGAGGGAAGGCGGAACCTGTAGAATCGAGGGGTTCGGTCGCGCGCCTTCGGGCGCAACCCCTTCTGAACAGTTTAGGCGTCCGACGCGGCGCCCGGAGCGGGCCCGACCCGCGGCATCCCCTCCCGTTTTCTCCCCGAGGGAGCGGGAATGTCGGAGCGGAGACATCCGTTGGGGCCCCTAGAGGAGAGTGTGACGATGTCAGATGTACTGATCGATCGCCCGGAGCTCGAAGGCCTGGGGGTGTACGAATTCGGATGGCACGACACCGACGCCGCCGGAGCCAGCGCGAAGCGCGGAATCAGCGAGGCGGTGGTGCGCGACATCTCCGCGATGAAGAGCGAACCCGAATGGATGCTGAAGAACCGTCTGAAGGGGTTCCAGCTGTTCGGACGCAAGCCGATGCCCACGTGGGGCGCCGACCTGTCGGAGATCGATTTCGACAACATCAAGTACTTCGTCCGCTCCACCGAGAAGCAGGCGCAGTCCTGGGAGGACCTCCCCGAGGACATCAAGAACACCTACGAGCGGCTGGGCATCCCGGAGGCGGAGCGTGCGCGCCTGGTCGCCGGTGTCGCGGCGCAGTACGAGTCCGAGGTCGTCTACCACCAGATCCAGGAGGATCTGGAGCGGCAGGGCGTCATCTTCATGGACACCGACACCGCGCTCAAGGAGCACCCCGAGTTCTTCGAGGAGTACTTCGGCACGGTCATCCCCGCCGGTGACAACAAGTTCGCGGCGCTGAACACGGCGGTGTGGTCGGGCGGATCGTTCGTCTACGTCCCCAAGGGCGTGCACGTCGACATCCCGCTCCAGGCCTACTTCCGCATCAACACCGAGAACATGGGCCAGTTCGAGCGGACACTCATCATCGCCGACGAGGGCTCGTACGTCCACTACATCGAGGGCTGCACGGCGCCGATCTACAAGAGCGACTCGCTGCACTCGGCCGTGGTCGAGATCATCGTGAAGAAGAACGCCCGCGTGCGCTACACCACGATCCAGAACTGGTCGAACAACGTCTACAACCTCGTCACCAAGCGGGCGGTCGCCCACGAGGGCGCGACGATGGAATGGGTCGACGGCAACATCGGCTCGAAGGTGACGATGAAGTACCCGTCGATCTTCCTCGTCGGCGAGCACGCCAAGGGCGAGACGCTCTCGGTCGCCTTCGCCGGCCCCGGCCAGCACCAGGACGCCGGCGCGAAGATGATCCACATGGCGCCCTACACCCAGTCGTCGATCGTGTCGAAGTCGATCGCACGCGGCGGGGGCCGCGCCGGGTACCGGGGCGAAGTGCGGGTGGACGCCAACGCCCACCACTCCGCCAACACGGTGCGCTGCGATGCGCTGCTGGTCGACACGATCTCGCGGTCGGACACCTACCCGGCGATCGACATCCGCGTCGACGACGTCCAGCTCGGTCACGAGGCGACGGTGTCCAAGGTCAGCGAGGAGCAGCTGTTCTACCTCATGAGCCGCGGGCTCCCCGAGGACGAGGCGATGGCCATGATCGTGCGCGGCTTCATCGAGCCGATCGCGCGCGAGCTGCCGATGGAATACGCGATGGAACTGAACAAGCTCATCGAGATGGGCATGGAAGGCAGCGTCGGCTGAATGAGCTCCACCACGCAGGCACCCGCCGTGGTGCCGGGATCCACAGCGCACACGGACGGGGGATGGGGCCTCGTTCCCATCCAGACCCGGTCCGAGCGCCCCCAGTCCTACCGGTCCGCCGACTTCGGCGTCCCCACGGGGCGGGAGGTCAACTGGAAGCACACGCCGATCGACCGTCTCGCGCCGCTGTGGGAGACGGATGCCGCCGGTGCTCGGTCGGCGGACGTCACCGTCGAAGGCGGCGACGCGAGTGTCGACACGCTCGCCGTCGGCACCGCTCCGCGCGGCGAGGTGTTCACCCCCGAGGACTACCCGGCGGCGCTGGCATGGGAGCGCACACCCGACGCGACGCGCATCCGACTCCGCTCCGATGTCGAGCTGTCCGAGCCGGTGGTGGTCGATGTCGCCGCTGACGGGTCGGCCGCGTACGCCCACCTCGTCATCGAGGCGGAGGGCAACGCCCGCGGCACCGTCCTGCTCCGTCACGCCGGGCCGGCGCTCCTCGCGCAGAACGTCGAGATCATCGTGCGCGACGGCGCTGCCCTCACCGTGGTGTCGGTCCAGCGCTGGGACGACGACGCGGTGCACGCGGCGTCGCACCAGGCCCGAGTCGATCGCGACGCGTCGCTCACGCACGTCGTGGTGAGCCTCGGCGGCTCGGTGGTGCGGGTCAACCCCTCGGTCGAACTGGCCGGTGCGGGTTCGCGCGCCCAGCTCTACGGCGTGTCGTTCTCGGACTCGGGGCAGCACCTCGAGAGCCAGGTGTACCTGCACCACAAGGGCCCGCACACCGTCGGCGACGTGCTCTACAAGGGCGCACTCCAGGGGGAGAGCGCCCGGAGCGTCTGGATCGGCGATGTGCTCATCGGCCGCGACGCCGTCGGCACCGACTCGTACGAGGCCAACCGCAACCTGGTCCTCACCGACGGTGCCCGCGCCGATTCGATCCCGAACCTCGAGATCGAGACCGGCGACATCGCGGGGGCCGGCCACGCCAGCGCCACCGGACGCTTCGACGACGAGCAGCTGTTCTACCTCCAGGCCCGGGGCATCCCCGAGGCCGAGGCGCGGCGGCTCGTCGTGCTCGGATTCCTCGGTGAGATCGTTCAGCGCATCGGCATCCCCGCGCTGGAGGACAAACTCATCCAGGCCATCGAGCGCGAGCTCGAGGAAGGAGCGGCGGCGTGAGCGCGACCCGCGTCTGTGCCCTCAGCGACCTCGAGCAGGACACCGCCCTGCGCGTGGAGGTGGACGGCGTCGCGATCGCCGTCGTCCTCGACGCCGCCGGCGAGGTGCACGCCATCGGCGACACCTGCACGCACGGCGACATCTCGCTCGCCGAGGGGTTCGTCGACGGTGACACGCTGGAGTGCTGGGCCCACGGCTCCGCCTTCTCGCTGCGCACCGGAAAACCCCTGAACCTCCCCGCGTACGAACCCGTCCCGGTCTTCGAAGTGACCATCGACGGCGACGACGTGCTCATCGACCCGAATGTGAAGAAGGACATCTGATGACTGTGCTCGAGATCCGCGACCTCCATGTCACGGTCGAGACCGACGCCGGGACGACCCCGATCCTCAACGGCGTGACCCTGACCGTGCGCACCGGCGAGACCCACGCGATCATGGGGCCCAACGGCTCCGGCAAGTCGACGCTGGCGTACACCATCGCCGGGCACCCGAAGTACACCGTGACCAGCGGCTCGATCACCCTCGACGGGGAGGACGTGCTGGAGATGTCGGTCGACGAGCGCGCCCGCGCCGGGCTCTTCCTCGCCATGCAGTACCCGGTGGAGATCCCCGGCGTCACGGTGACCAACTTCCTGCGCACCGCCAAGACCGCGATCGACGGTGAGGCACCCGCGATCCGGACCTGGACCAAGGACGTCAAGGCGTCGATGAAGAATCTCCGCATCGATCCCAAGTTCGCCCAGCGCAACGTCAACGAGGGATTCTCGGGCGGCGAGAAGAAGCGCCACGAGATCCTTCAGCTCGAACTGCTCAAGCCCCAGATCGCCGTGCTCGACGAGACCGACTCCGGTCTGGATGTCGACGCGCTGAAGATCGTCTCGGAGGGTGTCAACCGTGCCAAGGAGGAGACCGACCTGGGTGTCCTCCTCATCACGCACTACACCCGCATCCTCCGCTACATCCGTCCCGACTTCGTCCACGTGATGGTCAACGGCCGCATCGCGGAAGAGGGCGGCCCCGAGCTGGCGGAGCGGCTCGAGGAAGAGGGTTACGACCGCTTCATCGGCGACGAGACGCCGGTCGACGCCTGAAATGACCCCGCGTAGGATGCAGCCATGACCGCGACGCTCACCCCGGAGAAGTACGACGAGGTCACCGAGGCCCTCAAAGACGTGATGGACCCCGAACTCGGGATCAACGTCGTCGACCTGGGTCTCATCTACGACCTCGCGTGGGATGACGACAACGACGCCCTCGTCATCCACATGACCCTCACCTCGGCCGGCTGCCCGCTGACCGACGTGCTCGAGGAGCAGACGGCGCAGGCATTGGACGAGGTGGTGGAGCGGTTCCGCATCAATTGGGTGTGGATGCCGCCGTGGGGCCCCGAACGGATCACCGACGACGGGCGCGACATGATGCGCGCTCTCGGCTTCGCGATCTGACGCGGGGGTGCAGGCCCTCGACGCCCTGCCGCTGAGCGCCCTGAGGGAGCGGTCCAGCGCCAAATGGCGCGCCTACCCCGAGGATGTGCTGCCACTCTTCGTGGCAGAGACCGATTTCCCGCTCGCCCCGGCGATCACCGACCGGCTCCGGGGGGCCGTCGAGATCGGCGACACCGGCTACACCGCCCCGGGCGCGGGGGTTCGCGAGGCCTACGCCGGGTTCGCAGGCCGCCGCTTCGGGTGGCATCCCGACCCTGGTCTCATGCGGACGACCTGCGACGTGATGATGGGTGTCGTCGAGATCCTCCGCCAGGTCGCGCGGCCCGGCGACCGTGTGATCGTCATGCCCCCGGTGTACCCGCCGTTCTTCGATGCGGTCGCGGAGGCGGGCCTCGTGGTCGACCCCGTGCCGCTCATCGACGGCGAGAACGGGCCCGAGATGGATCTGGCGGGCGTGGACGCCGCGCTGAGCGCCGGCGCGCGGGTCGTCCTCCTCTGCCACCCCCACAATCCCACGGGCACCGTCCACGGGCGGAAGGCCCTCCAGCGCCTCGCCGACCTCGCTGCGGCGCACGACGCCGTAGTCATCAGCGACGAGATCCACGCGCCGCTGTCGCAGCCGGACGCCGACTTCGTGCCGTTCCTCGCGGCCTCGGACACCGCGGCAGCCGTGGGCTTCGCGCTCGTCAGTGCGAGCAAGGCATTCAACCTCGCCGGGCTGAAGTGCGCCATCATGGTCGCAGCCACGCCGGACCGGTTCGCCACCCTTCGCTCCCTCCCCGTCGAGGTCGAGTGGCGCACCGGCATCTTCGGGGTGCACGCCGCCGTCGCGGCGTTCACCGACAGCGACGACTGGCTCGATGCGCTCCTCATCCGGCTCGACCTCAATCGCCGGTTGCTGGGCGATCTCCTCGCCGAGCATCTCCCGTTCGCTCGCTACCGCATCCCGCCCGCGGGATTCCTCGGCTGGGTTGATCTGAGCGCCTACGGCTGGGGCGATGACCCCGGCCGTCGCATCCTCCGCGATGCGCGGGTCGCCTTCCACTTCGGCCCGCAGTTCGGCGCCGAGGGACGCGGTCATGTGCGGATCAACTTCGGCTGCGACCCCGAGGTGCTCCGCGAGGCCGTGGCGCGGGTCGGCGCGCTCGCACGCGGATGAGCGCCCCTCGCGGCTCGGTCGAACTGCGTGCCCCGTCCGTCTGGGAGCGGCCGTTCCTCTGGGTGACGGTCGGCGCCGTCGCACTGATCTTCCTCGCGGCGACGCAGGCTCTCGCCGTCACTACGGTGATGCCGGTCGTCAGCGACGACCTCGATGGCGACCGCCTGTACGCCGTCGCCTTCGCCGGAACGCTCGCGACGAGCGTCGTCGGCATGGTGGCGGTCGGCGCGTGGTGCGATCGCGGAGGTGTGCTCGCACCGCTCTCCACAGCGGTCGGCCTCTTCGTGGTCGGACTGCTCATCGCCGGGCTCGCCCCCAGCATGCCGGCGCTGGTCGCCGGTCGCCTCGTGCAGGGCCTCGGAACCGGTGGGCAGACGGTCGCGCTCTACGTCGTCGTCGCGCGGGTGTACCCCGCGGTGGTGCACGGACGGGTGTTCGCGGCGTTCTCCGCCGCGTGGGTCGTCCCCTCCCTCATCGGTCCCTTCCTCGCGGGCGCCGTGGCGGAGTTCCTCCACTGGCGGTGGGTGTTCCTCGGTGTCGCCGTGCTGACGGTCGTGGCCTTCCTTCTCGTCGTGGCTCGGCTGCGCGGGCTTCCGCTCGACACCGACGATCCGGCGACGGGGAAGGTGGCCCCGCGCCTGGCCTGCGCGTTCGTGGTCGCTCTCGGAGCGCTCGGTCTAAGCCTCGCCGGCGAACTCGGTCGCTGGGCGTGGCTCGGCGTTCTCGCCTCGGTCGTCGTCGTGGCCGTCGCCGCTCGCCCGCTGCTCCCCGCGGGCGCGCTCCGCGCGGCACGAGGGCTTCCCAGCGTTGTCCTGATGCGCGGACTCATCGCCGGCGCGCTGTTCGGGGCGGAGATCTACATCCCCTACCTGCTCATCGACGACTACGGCTTCTCGCCGACCTGGGCGGGGCTGGGCCTCACGGCCGCGGCGCTGGCCTGGGCGGGGGCTGCGGAGGTGCAGGGTCGCGTCGGCGATCGCCTCGGCAACACCCGGATCACCCTCATCGGCTCGTCCCTGCTCGTCGGCTCGCTCCTCATCGCCGTGGCGACGGCACTGCTCGGCCTCGCGCCGGCGGTCCTCATCGCCGGGTGGAGCTTCGCCGGCGCCGGCATGGGGTTGATGTACCCCCGGTTGACCGTCCTCACGCTGGCGTACTCGAATCCGCAGAACCAGGGCTTCAACTCCTCGGCGCTGTCGATCTCGGATGCCGTCGGCTCGGCGGCATCCATCGCGATCATGGGACTGGTTTTCACCCTGCTGATCGGGACGGATGCCGGGTTCCCGGCCGTGTTCGCGATCGGCACGCTGCTGGCGCTCACCGCGCTGGTTCCCGGGCTCCGCCTGGGTCACGCGCACGAAGCGCGTCCTCCGACCCCTTCCTGAAGCCGCCGCCCTCAGTTCTCGGCGCGGCCGAGCCGCCAGTAACCCATGAAGGCCACGGCGCGACGGTCGACGCCCTGCTCGGCGACGAGATGACGCCGGAGGGCCTTGATGGCGCTCGCTTCCCCGGCGAGCCAGGAGTACAGGGGCGCCCGCTTCAGCGCGGCACCGCCTTTGGCGGTGCGAGGGACCTCCCAGAGGATCCCCTCGTCAATGTCGATCTCCTCGATCTCGCCGCCGCGCCCCGCGGGCGCGAGTCGCTCCACGGCGTCCTCCACAGCGGCGACGAGGTGGGTGTGGCGAGGGCCCGTTCCGCGTGCGGCGACGCGGTAGTCGAAGCCGGGGTGCTGTGGGAGGTAGGTGCAGTCGTCCTCGTGCGGCACCTCGAGGGCGACGACGCCGCGTGCGTCGGCGGGGAGCTGCTCCAGGATGACGGCGATCGCGGGGGCTGCGGTCTCATCGCCCGCCAGAAGGAGATGGTCGGTGTGGCGGGGCGGGACGAAGTCGACGCCGAGGCTGACGCCCTCGTGCGCGGTCGTCGGGGCGAGGATGAGCACCTCGTCGCCTTCCTTCGCGGTGGCGATCCACGCCGACGCCGGACCCGAGACCTCGTGGGCGACCATGTCGATGTCGACCTCGCGGACGGCGTGACGCACGGCGCGGGTCGTGTACGTGCGGAACGGGAGCCGCTCGTCCTCGGGAAGAGCGCGCCACCGGGCATACCAGTCCTCCCCGGTGGGCATCGCCTCGAGAGGAAGATCGGATGCGGGGAAGACGACCTTCACACGCTGGTCGTACCCCGGATCGCCGTATCGATCGAGGTCGTCGCCGGTGAAGGTGAACCGGCGGAAGCTCGGCGTCAGATCGGTGATGCGCGACACCCGCGCATGGAAGAAGCGCATCGCGCTCATCGGGAGGCCTCCGAGGGGTGGGCGGCGGAGCGGGAGGCGTGATGCCGACCGCGCGGGAGGACGATGGGCGCGCCCGAGACGGGGTCGTCGATGACGACGGCGTCGAGATCGAACACCTCGCCGATCAGCTCCCGGGTCAGGATGTCGCGGGGCGCACCGTCGGCGACGATACGGCCGTCGCGCAGAGCGAAAAGATGATCGGCGTAGCGCGCGGCGAGGTTCATGTCGTGCAGCACCATCACGATCGTGGTGCCGCGTTCTCGGTTCAGGTCGGTGAGCAGGTCGAGCACCTCGATCTGGTGCGCGACGTCGAGGAACGTGGTCGGCTCGTCCAGGAGCAGGATGTCGGTCTCCTGCGCGAGGGCCATCGCGATCCAGACCCGCTGCCGTTGCCCTCCGGACAGCTCGTCCATCGGGCGATCGGCGAGGTCGCTGGTGCCGGTGGCCTCCAGTGCCTCGGCGACGACCTCGTAATCGCGGGTGCTCCAGCGCGCCAGGGGGCGCTGATGGGGGTGGCGACCCCGGCCGACGAGGTCGGCCACCGCGATCCCCTCGGGCGCGACGGGACCCTGGGGGAGGAGCCCCAGCATCCTCGCCACCTCTTTGGACCCGCGACTGTGCAGTGTCTTGCCGTCGAGCACCACCTGCCCCGCGCGCGGGGCGATGAGCCGCGAGAGCGCTCGGAGCAGCGTGGACTTGCCGCAGCCGTTCGCGCCGATGATCGCGGTGATCCGGCCGGACGGCACGACGAGGTCGAGGGCGGAGACGATCGTACGGTCCCCGTAGGCGAGGGTGAGTCCCTCGGCGGACAGGCGGCGGGCGACGGTCATAGTGAGCCTCCGGAGCGGTTGGTCCTGATGAGGAGGTAGACGAGATAGGGAGCGCCGAGGATTCCCGTGATGACACCCACGGGGAGGCGATTCTCGAACGCGAACTGGCCGATCAGGTCGGCGCTGAGGACGAGCAGGGCACCCACGAGCCCCGCGGGTACCAGGAGCGAGCCGGCCGGGCCGATGAGGCGGGCCGCGATCGGACCTGCCATGAACGCCACGAACGCGATCGGCCCGGTCGCCGCCGTGGCGAAGGCGAGCAGTGCCACTGCCGCGACGATCAGGAGCAGTCGGCTGCGGGTCAGGGCGACGCCGAGTCCGGCCGCGGTGTCGTCTCCGAGGCGCAGCACGCCGAGGGTGCGGGACTGACCGATCATCACCGGGACGAGGATCGCTGTGGCGATCACGACCGGAGCAAGGCTCTGCCAGTCGGCGCCGTTGAGGCTGCCGGTGAGCCACCGCATCGCCACCTGCAGATCCCACGCTGCCGCGCGGGAGAGGACGTACGTGATGACGCTGTCGAGCATCGCGGCCACACCGATGCCGATGAGGATCAGGCGCGTCCCGGCGAAGCCGTTCTTGTGGGAGAGCAGCCAGATGCCGAACGCGGTGACGAGCGCTCCGCCGAGGGCCAGGAGCGAGACCGCCGTCTCGGACAGCGAGAAGATTACGATGCCGGTCACCGCGGCCGCACTGGCCCCGGAGCTGATGCCGATGATGTCGGGGGATGCGAGCGGGTTTCGCAGGAGCGATTGGAACGTGACGCCCGCCATGCCGAACGACACCCCGGCGAGCAGACCGAGGAGGGCGCGGGGAAGTCGCAGTTCCCCGACCGTGAACGATGCACCCGCCACCTGCTCTCCGAGGACCACACGAACGACCTCGTCGGGGGTGTAGAACGTGTTGCCGACCATCAGCGACATGAGGAACACGCCGGCGATGGCCGCCGAGAGGAGGCCCACGACGATCACGCGTCGCCGTGCGCGGGAACGCCGACCGCGGGCGACAGCCGATGCCGTCGTGCCTCGGGCGGAGGGCGGGGGAGCGGACAGGATGCTGCGGGAGACCGTCACAGTTCACGCACCTTCTGGCGACGGACGATCCAGATGAAGAAGGGAGCCCCGACGAGCGCCGTGAGGATGCCGACCTCGATCTCCTCGGGGCGGGCGATCACCCGGCCGAGGACATCGGCGAGCACCAGGAGGTCGGCGCCCATGACCGCGGACAGGGGAAGGAGCCATCGGTGGTCGGTGCCGATCAGGAGGCGGCACAGGTGCGGGATGACGAGGCCGACGAAGCCGATCGGACCCGCCACGGCGGTCGCCGCGCCGCAGAGGATGACCGCTCCTGCCGAGGACAGCAGACGGGTGCGAGCGACGTGCTCGCCGAGGCCGGCGGCGAGGTCGTCGCCGAGGGCCAGGGAGTTCATTCCGCGCGCAGTCAGCAGGCAGATGAGCGTGCCCACGGCGAGAACGGGGAGAACGGCCATCAGGCGATCCCATGTGGCGCCCCCGACCCCACCGATCTGCCAGAAGCGGAAGCCCTCCATGACGTCCACGCGAGGGAGGAGGATGGCACTGACCAGCGACGCGAACGCCGCCGAGACCGCCGCGCCGGCGAGCGCGAGCTTCAGCGGGGTCGCGCCGCCGCGACCGAGCGAGCCGACCGCGTAGACGAAGACCGCGGCGGCACCCGCTCCGGCGATGGCGAGGCCCATCGTGGCCCACGGATCGCTCAGCCCGAAGAACGCCAGTCCGATGACGACCGCCAGGGCCGCGCCGCCGGACACGCCGAGGATCCCCGGGTCGGCGAGGGGGTTGCGGGTGACCGCCTGCATGGTCGCCCCCGCGAGTGCGAGGGCGGCGCCGACGAGGACGGCGAGCACCGTCCTCGGGATGCGCGCGACCACCGCGGCTTCGCCGACGGTGTCGGCGCGTCCCGAGACGGCGGCGAGGAGTTCCGCGAGCGAGATGTCACGGGCGCCGAAGGCGATCGATGCTGCGCAGAGGACGACGAGGAGCACGATCGATCCGCCCAGCCACGCCCGCCGCGCCCCGATAGGACGCCGCGGGGG